>JAYSOC010000198.1:0-4726 GCA_043723285.1 Ferruginibacter sp.
TAATATTTCAAAACCCGAAATATTATTTATCACATCATATCCTCCAAGAGAATGTGGCATAGCAACTTATTCGCAAGATTTAGTAAAGGCATTGAACAATAAATTTGAAAACAGTTTTAGCATATCTATATGTGCGTTAGAATCTGATGAGGTTTCATTGGTATATGAAGAAGAAGTAAAATATATTTTAAATACGGATTGCCGTTTAGCTTATTTAGGTTTAGCAAGAATGATAAATGAGGATGAAAATATTAAATTAGTAATGATTGAGCATGAGTTTGGTTTGTTTAAAAATAGAGAAACTGACTTTATAACTTTTTTAGAAACGCTTTTAAAACCAATTATAATTTGTTTTCATACTGTTTTGCCTAAACCAAATGAAGCGCTAAAATTACTTGTAAAAACCATAGCAAAATATACAAAAAGTATTATTGTTATGACCAATACATCTGCAACAATTTTAAAAAAGGATTATGCGTTATTTGCAAATAAAATTGAAGTAATTGCACATGGCACTCATCTAATATCACATGGCGATAAAATTTTATTAAAACAAAAATACAATTTCAGCAATAGAAAAATATTATCCACTTTTGGTTTATTGGGCGCAGGCAAAAGTATAGAAACAACATTACATGCATTGCCTGCTATCATTAAAAAACATAAAGACGTATTGTTTTTAATTTTAGGAAAAACACATCCATCTATTTATAAAAACGAAGGAGAAAAATATAGAACATATTTAGAAGAAAAAGTAATTGAATTAAAATTACAAAAGCATGTAATATTTATTAATAATTATTTGCCATTACCAATTTTACTTGAATATTTACAGATGACAGATGTATATTTATTTACATCTAAAGACCCGCACCAAGCTGTAAGTGGCACATTTTCTTATGCACTTAGTTGCGGCTGCACAATAGTATCTACACCAATACCACATGCGTTAGAGGTTTTAAAAAATAATACAGGTGTAATTGTAGATTTTGAAAATTCAACACAAGTTTCTAATGCCGTAATTACGTTGCTTAATGACGAAGTTTTAAGAAACCAAATTAGTTTAAATGGGTTGCATGTAATATCTGCTACAGCTTGGGAAAATGCAGCAATTGAGCATGCCATACTTTTTGAAAAATATGGAAAAACTAATGTTCGATTACACTATAAAATACCGCCCCTTAATTTAAAGCATCTAAACAAACTCACTACGGATTTTGGCATAATACAATTTGCTAAAATAAACCAACCCGATATTGAAAGTGGTTATACGTTAGATGATAATGCACGGGCAATGGTGGCTACTTGTAAGTACCTAGAGTTGTATAAAGATGATAATTATATAGATAATGTAGCCACTTACTTAAGGTTCATAAAATACTGTTTTCAGCAAGATGGCAACTTTTTAAATTATGTAAATAAAGATAAATTATTTACGATGCAAAATGAGGAAACAAATCTGGAAGACTCTAATGGCAGGGCTGTTTGGGCACTGGGCTATTTAATTTCGTTGGAAGTATATTTTCCAAGTTATATTATAGAAGAGGCGCTATTATTGTTTGAAAATGCTACCATAAAATTAAACGAATT
This sequence comes from Ferruginibacter sp., assembly GCA_043723285.1. GTDB lineage: Bacteria > Bacteroidota > Bacteroidia > Chitinophagales > Chitinophagaceae > Ferruginibacter. Next base: position 1,591 of record JAYSOC010000198.1, read on the forward strand.
ACATTCTACAAGAGCTATGGCTTTCGCCATAAAAGGGCTTTATTATGCAAACTTAATATACCCTAGTAAAAATATTTTTTTACTATTAAAAGAACTTACCAATAGGCTGGTACAAATGTATCGCCATGAGTCTGAAACAAATTGGCAATGGTTTGAAAGTTATCTTACATATGGCAATAGTATTTTGCCCGAAGCAATGCTTTGTGCCTACATGGCTACAGGGGAATTGCTGTACAAAGAAATTGCAAAATCTAGTTTCGATTTCTTATTATCAAAAACATTTACAGAAAAAAGTATTAAAGTAATTTCCAATAAAGGATGGTTGCAAAAAGCTGAAGTGGCCTCAGAAATTGTAATAGGTGGCGAACAAGCTATAGATGTAGCATATACGATAATGGCGCTTCATAAATTTTATTTATGTTTTGAAGATAATGTGTATAATAAAAAAATGGAGATCGCTTTTAGTTGGTTCTTGGGCAATAATCATTTGCAGCAAATCATATATAACCCATGCACAGGCGGCTGTTACGATGGTTTAGAAGATAAATATGTGAACCTAAACCAAGGTGCAGAATCTACAGTAAGCTACCTAATGGCAAGGCTAACCGTAGAAAAAAATAATAGAAGACAAGCTAAAATGAAAAATGAATTAAACCATTATCAGCATATAAATAGTATGGCAATGAATTAGAAATAAAAAAAATATCAGTAGATTATTTGTTGAATCTACTGATACATAAATTATAAAGCAGATTCTTTTTTTTCTGCCTCTGCCTCAGAAGTAGGATTTGTAAATACATTACCTAAGCTATGCATTAAACTAGATATAGGGCCTTCCATCTTATTGGTATCATCATCCAATGTATTATCATTTAGCAATTCACCTATTTTTAAAGTAGGTAGTAAGTATAATAAGATATCATTTTTTTGAGCTGCAAAAAATATTTTCACATCCAATATTGTACCACTTTCACCAATGCTTTCTTTGGCAATTTTTACAGCTTCATTTGCTATTCTATACATTTTATCCAATGGGTTTTCGCTAGATTGTTTTGCATAAGATGATATTATTTGTATGGCATCTTTTTTATGCTCATCAAATATTTTTGTAATCCATTTTGTATCGTCATTACCATTTAAAACTGCTGTAGCTCCTTCATCTGTTTGCACATATTTATATAAAGCTGTAAGCACAGCAGGAATGGCAGCTTGGCTAAATTTATCCTCGGCGGGTGTGGCAGTATCTTCTATGATTTTATCTGTAGATAAGTCTATTTTTTGTAAAGCAGGATAGCCAAGGTTTTGTTGCACTTTTTCTAAAAGATTCATTTTTTCTATTTTTATTTTTAAATTATTAAATGTAATGTAAGCTTATATAAGCTCTATATTTTTCTATGTGTGAATTATACAACTATTAAGCATTATTGTGTAATAGAAAAGATTTGTATTTATAGCACCTTTACAATTCATAAGAAGTATCTCGACAAAGTAGCTGCTAGCTATCAAACAATATTAACAACAATAATTTTTAAAAATTAAATTTATTATCATGGGCAATTTACTTTATGTAGTAGCAGTAGTTCTTATAATTATTTGGGCTATTGGTTTTATTGGATACAGTGCAGGAGGTTTAATACACTTGCTTCTTGTTATTGCAATTATTGCAATAATACTAAGGGTTATACAAGGTCAAAAGGTTTTATAAATTTTCATTTAACTAAAAAACAATTATTATGAATGCAGGAAAAGTAGGACTTAGCATTTTGGCAGGTATTGCCACAGGAGCATTAGTAGGAATTTTGTTTGCACCAGATAAAGGAAGCAATACAAGAAAAAAAATTGTGAGCAAAAGCGAAGACTATGTTGACAATGTAAAAGAAAAATTTAATGGCTTATTAGATACAATGAAAGAAAGATACGAAAGTATAAAGAGCGAAGCAGAAAACTTAGAAGAAAATGGTAAAGAAAAATACGCTGAGGTAAAGGCGGATTTTAATAATGCAATGAGCTAGGAAACATTTTAGTTTTTCTTAAAAGTATCTAATGAACGACAATGTAACACATATAGAAATGCTTTTTGATATAGCGGAGGACTACGGTAAAACAACGATAGAGTTGCTAAAGCTTCAAGCTATACGCAAGTCTGCTGATGTTATTTCATCTTTGATATCAAAAGCAGTCATATCTATTAGTGTTGCATTGTCTATTTTAATTTTAACTATTGGCCTAGCATTATGGCTAGGCAAAATTACTGGCGAAAGTTATTACGGATTTTTTATAGTAGCAGGTATGTATGTATTTATTGCTTCGATATTTTATATTTTTAGGCATAATTGGATTAAAAGACCTCTGAAAGATAATTTTATTGATAAAATGGTAAATGAAAAACTAATATGACTTGTAATCAATCAACCAATATTGACACACAAATTTGCTTCTTAAAAATAAAGCAAACGCAACAACTTATTGTTATAAAAAAACATTTACAAGCAACAGGAGAAAGTTTAAAGCCCATCAATATTCTAAAAACTACTGCTACCGAAGTCGTTTCTCTTATAAAAGCAGAAGGCAATATCTTAAATAAGATGATAGAATTGGGTGTAGGAGAAATAGGTAAAAAAGCTACTAATTTAATTGGTGACAATCGGGTTGGGAGGTTTTTAGGTAACTTATTTAAGAAAATTTGATACTGTAAATTCCATCAGTGCCATTGGTAGTGTAAAGCAGATTGTGTAAACTTTTTTAATGGTCACCGAATAGTCCCTGCGCTGAGTTTTGCTACGCTACACTCTGAGCAGGGACTATTCAGATTATTTTATTACCTTTAAACATACACAAATATGCAATCAAAACCCAAAAAAGAGGATTTATTCCAATCTACTAGAGCATCTTTACCAAGAACAAAATAAAGAGTTTGTTGAGCAAAAGAAAATCCTAAAAATACAAGCCTTAGCTATTCAAAAAAATATTGATAACATCGAAGAGAGTTACTTTATTAAAAAAGATAATCAGCAAGAAACCTACGATAAGTTTTTAGCTAATACCAATTATAAATATTAATTAGTCCAAATTGTTTCTGAGAAAATATATTTAAACCCACAAGTTTTTTTAATATTCTCTTTTGTAATATTAGCTG
>JAYSOC010000199.1:0-4711 GCA_043723285.1 Ferruginibacter sp.
ATTTTGCTTTTGACATTATATTTATATTTTAATCCAAAATTAATAAAAAAAACTCAATTAAACAAATTGGATTAAAATTAAATTATAATTGGTATAAATACAGAAAAGTTCGTTTAATAAAGAAAGTTTTGGTTTGTAAGAAATTGAAGTGTCGGCACATGTCGGGGTTTCGCAACAAACATTCTTTATAATTTGTAATTTCTGTGTGCGAAAACCCCGCCAATACAGTGGTTTTGACTGTAGAAACTACTGGTGCAAATTTTTGTAGTAAAAAGCAATAGCTTCACCTAAAGAAGACACGTGGAGTTTTTCGTAAATATGCTTTATATGTGTATTAACGGTATTAAAACTTAAAAACAATTTATCGGCTACCATTTTGTAGCTGAGCCCTGCTGCTAAAAGTTCTAGCACTTCTTTTTCCCTTTTTGTAAGTTGATGTTGTTCTTTTTGTGGTTGAAAATAATGCAACACTTTTAATGCAATACTCGGATTCATTACTGCACCACCATCATACACTTCTTGTATGGCTTGTAGTATTCTTTGCGGAGAATCTTTTTTTAAAATATAACCACTTGCACCACTGCGAATACAGTCAAATACTTTATCTGTATCATCAAATACGGTTTGCATCAATACTTTTATATGTGGAAAATTCTTTTTTATTTTTTTTAATCCTGCTATTCCATCTACTTCAGGCATATTAATATCCATCAAAACTACATCTGGAAAAGTGGTTTCCATATCTGCCATTACATTTGTGCAATTAGAAGCTTCCCCTGCAAAAGATAATTCTGGACTAAGCTCCATCAACGCTTTTAGGCTATCACGCCTTGCACTGTTGTCGTCATATATAAAAACGCAAATATTCATTATGTAAATTTATGCTATATAGTAAGCAGATGCATACCTAATTTTAGTTATATAAATTTTACAGGAATAATTATTGAGATAGCCGTCCCTTTTTGTAAAGAAGATTTAATTTGGAATGTAGCATGTAATTCATCAGCCCTTTGTTTTATGTGCTCTAACCCATTTCCGTTTTTTTTATAATCTATATCAAAACCTACACCATTATCTGTCATATTCAATTCAAGGGTTTTATCTACAATTGCAATGTGCAATAATGCTTCGGTAGCCTTACTATATTTTACAATATTATTCATAGCCTCTCTTATTATTAATAAAATATTTCTTCTAGCGGTTATATTTTTTAAACTAGTTTCTACATTGGGAGATATGCTACAGTTAAATTCAATATTATTATCGCTTAATAATTCTACACTATAGTTTTTTATTTTAGCCTCAAGCGTGCTATTGTCATTTACTTTCATGCTCCATACGATATCACTCATATTCTCCATCACGACTTTGCTTTGCGTAGATATTTTTTGCAACATCTCCATTGCTTTTTCTGGGTTTTCTCTAAAAGTCTTTTCGGCTACAGCACCATATATTTGAAGGCTACTTAATGAGGCTCCAATGTCATCATGCAAATCTTGACTTATTTTATTTCTTATTTTAGAAATAGCCATTTTTTGGTTTTGATAATAGCGATAAACCAAAAAACCAATGCCCAAAAATATAAATGCAATGATGGCAATAGCCAATCTGCTATTGGCCAATTTTTGTTTTTGTTGTGCATCAGTTACTTCTAGATTGAATATTCTTTTTTCATTACTCAATCCGGCATTTAAAATGGTTTGAATTTGTGAGTTGCTGCCTTTAATATTTGCTGTTTCCATTTCCGATTTTAATTCTAGTGCATTTGCAATGGCTGTATTTTCTTTATTATTTTTATAAATATTAATGGCGGCTGTTAAAAATTGCAAAGCAAAAAAACGATTTATCATTGGCTTTTCTTTTAGCAATGCAAAGCCAGCACCCAATTGATCTTTTGCATCAGTGTAGTTATTTTTTATTTCAAAACATTGTGCCAATCCGCTATAGCATAATAATTCTACATCTATCTCCTGGGCCGCTCTAGAAATAATAATACCTTTTTTAAAATACAACTGTGCGCTGTCTGTATTTTTTTTGGCAATAAAAATATCGCCCATGCTCTTACATGCTACAGCAATGCCACGTTGCCATTGTATTTCCTTAGCTTTATCTAAGGAAATTTTATTGTTTAGTAAAGCACTATCATACATATGTAGTTTAAAATAGGCCTCCGATAAATTACCAAAAAGATGATGTGGCTTAGTTAGGCTTAAATAATTATCTGGATAGGGCGGTTGCTTAGTATATTTAATACCTTCTTTAAAAAAAGATAGCGATTTAGTTACACTATCAATATTCATATTAAATAATCCTAAAAAATTATAACTGTCTGCCAGCAACAAACTATCGTTTAAAGCTTTTGCCATATCTAAACCCCGTAAACTTTCTTGTAAGCCCAGTTGTTGTAAATTGTTGTAATAGTACACTTCAGCTTGCCTAGTTATTAAAAAATAATTATTAAGCGAATTGGTTTTTAGCGGAAGTTTTTCATGAATTTTATTTAACCAAACTTGTGCAGAATCGTATTGTTCGATATTCATATAATTATCTGCAATAAAAAAACAAGTTGAAATAAAATTAGGTTCATTTGAGGAGAATGCATTAGTAGATTTTTTTGCAGAATCTATTTGTGTAGATTGTTGTGCATTGGAAACACAGCAAAGCATTACACAACAAAGTTGTAAAAACAAATAAGCAGCCCAGCATTTTTTCATGTATGAAAGTTAAATAAAAAAAATAAAAAAGCTATTATAATTATCAAAAATGAATCTAGAAGCATGTTGCCATAGGTGTTTTTGATTAAATATTTACTACAAAAAAACGCCACGAAAAAATTCCGTGGCGTTATAAATTTATTTAGAAGTATTACAATTTCTGCACTGCAGCACTAGCCAATTCTTTACCATTGTTATCTCTAAGTACAACGTAGTATATACCTGCAGCATGTTTGCTAATGTCTACCCTCATATTACCGAAAGGTACATTCACACTATAGTTGCGAGAGAATATCTTTTGTCCTAATGCATCATAGACATCTATCGTACGAGCATTAAGATTTGCCCCACCATTGTTGTAAGCCACATTAAATATACCCGAGTTAGGATTAGGGAATATAAACAACGATTGAGGCACATTAGCCGAAGGCGTAAATACACTACTAGATACCACCACACAACCAGTAGGCGCTGTTACACTTACTTTATAATTACCCGCATCGTTGGCCAAAACTGTTATTCTATTTGCATTTGGTGCAGGTATTAATACGTTCTCCTTACTCCATGCATACGTGTAATTATCTACTGGCGATACAGTAGCTATAACTGTAACAGGTGAACCTGGTGCCACACCACTATTTGGTGCTAGTGTAATCTCTACAGTATGTATTGGATGTACCAAAATAGTTTGTGTAGCACTATTTACACAGCCATAAATGTTGGTATAAACATATACAATTGTGTGAAGGCCCGGTGTATAATTTGCAGGGTTAAATATAGTTTGAGCTACATTATCTACAAGGTAAATACCCGTTGTACCAGCTGCTGCTATAGGGCTTCCTCCTGTTAAAGTAAGTGGTGCTGCATTTTTACAAATAGCTGCAAAAGGCGCAAGTGTTACAATTGGAGTAGGGTTTACTGTAATGGTAAATGAAGTAGGCGTTCCCACACAAGTAACACCCGCATTGGTATAAGATGGTGTAACTGTTATTGTAGCCACTATAGGAAGCTGTGTAGTATTGGTAGCCACAAAGCTAGCAATGTTACCATTACCCGAAGCCGCCAAACCAATACTAGCCGCACTGTTTGTCCAATTATAAACAATAGTACCACCCGTTGTTGGGCTGCTAAATGTTACAGCAGTTGTAGGGAAGTTGTTACACATTACTTGGTTAGCAATTGCATTTACCGTTGCAGTTGGATTCACTGTTATGCTAAATGTACTAGCCGTACCCACACATGTTACACCGCCATTTGTAAAAGAAGGTGTAACGGTTATTGTAGCCACCACAGGAGCAGTAGTTGTATTAGTAGCCGTAAACGATGCAATGTTTCCACTACCACTTGCTGCAAGTCCAATAGAGGTTGTATTGTTTGTCCAATTGTACACTATCGTTCCACCTGTTGTTGGGCTAGTAAAGTTTACTGCTGTGCTAGGACTATTGTTACAAACAACTTGGTTAGCCACTGCTGTTACAGTTGCTGTAGGGTTCACGGTGTATGTGTATGTACGAGGTGTACCTACACATGTTACACCCGCATTGGTATAAGAAGGCGTAACTGTTATTGTAGCCACCACAGGAGCAGTAGTTGTATTAGTAGCTGTAAACGATGCAATGTTTCCACTACCACTTGCTGCAAGTCCAATAGAGGTTGTATTGTTTGTCCAATTGTACACTATCGTACCACCCGTTGTTGGGCTAGTAAATGCTACCGCTGTTGTTGGCGAAGCATTACATACTACTTGGTTGGTAATTGCATTTACTGTTGCTGTAGGATTAACCGTTATGGTAAATGTTATTGGCGTACCCACACAAGTAACACCTGCATTTGTGTAAGAAGGCGTAACTGTTATCGTTGCAGTAACAGGAGCTAATGTTGTGTTTGTTGCAGTAAATGAAGCAATGTTTCCACTACCACTTGCTGCAAGTCCAATAGAGGTTGTATTGTTTGTCCAATTGTACACTATCGTACCACCCGTTGTTGGGCTAGTAAAT
>JAYSOC010000200.1:0-1891 GCA_043723285.1 Ferruginibacter sp.
TAATGTGCTAATTATAACTCTGCGAATACTTAGTTTACTCTTTTCTCTGGGGTGAATATTAAAAAAATTAAAATAAATAAGAATCGGAAATAAATGAAAAAGAAAATAACAAAAATTGGTGTACTTACCAGTGGTGGTGATAGTCCGGGTATGAATGCAGCAGTACGTGCGGTAGTACGTACAGGCAACTACCACGGTATGGAAGTATATGGCATTATGCGTGGCTATAGCGGCATGGTAGATGGTGAGATACAGAAATTAGAAAACAGAAGTGTTGCAAACATTATACAACGTGGAGGTACCATCTTAAAAACAAGTAGATGCCAAGAATTTTTTACAGCAGCTGGAAGAAAAAAAGCATATGCAAATCTTAAAAAACATGGCATACAAGGCTTAGTAATAATTGGGGGTGATGGTAGTTTTAGAGGTGCTCAAATTTTCAGTAACGAATTTGATATACCATGTATTGGATTGCCAGGTACAATTGATAAAGATATTGCAGGTACAGATTTTACCATTGGGTTTGATACAGCAGTAAACACTGCTGTAGAAGCTATTGACAAAATTAGAGATACGGCAGATGCACATGATAGGCTTTTTATAATTGAAGTAATGGGTAGAGATGCAGGATATATTGCATTGCACAGTGGCATTTCCACCGGTGCAGAGCATATTCTTATACCTGAGAAAAAAACAAAAGTTGCAGACCTTATTGCTTCATTTAAAGAAAAAGAAAAAAGAAAAAAGCTTGTAAATATTATTGTAATAGCCGAAGGGGATGATTTTGGTGGGGCTGATGAATTAGCAAAATTATTACACAAAGAAATTCCAAAACTAGATCTTCGTGTTTGTATTCTTGGGCATATCCAAAGAGGTGGTTCGCCAAGTTGTTTTGATAGGGTAATAGCCAGCAGAATGGGATACCATGCAGTAGAGTGTTTTATGGAACAACGATTTAATGTGTTTATAGGCATCGTAAATAATAAAATGCACTACATTCCACTAGATGAAGCCGTAAAAAGAAAACAAAGAATTAGTGAAGAGTGGATGAAGATAGTGAAGATACTGGCGACATAAAGAAGTTCAAGGTTCAAAGTTCAAGGTTGTTCATGAAGGTTGAAAGTTCGTGAAGATAGTTGAATGATTTAATTGTTAAATTGTTGATTAGTCTGTGAGTTTAATTTGGAGTTTATAAAATGCGAAGCATTTTCCTTCCCGACTTAATACACCATTAAGTAAAACGACTTACCGACTTATCGGCAACAAAACTTTGCGAAGCAAATAACAAAAGCAAAGCTTTTAAAACATAGTGCCTTTGAGCCTTGGTGCCAAAATACTTTAAGCAAAGCATAAATAATTAACTGTAAAAAGAATTTAAAAAATAAACATGTCAAAAAATTTAGAAAAATACCTACACGCAGGTATGGATAGAGAAGCGGGGCTTGCCCATTCTCAAAAAAGAACAAAGATAGTAGCAACCGTAGGCCCTGCTTGCGATACGTACGACGGATTGTTAGCCTTAGTAAAAGCAGGCGTAAACGTCTTTAGGCTAAATTTTTCTCATGGTTCGCATGAAGATAAATTAACTGTAATAAGCAACATCAGAAAAATAATAAAAGAAGAACCTTTTAATATTGCCATACTTGGCGATTTGCAAGGCCCAAAACTTAGGGTAGGTGAATTAGAGAATGGTAAACTTATTTTAAAAGAAGCCGATGAATTTATTTTTACTACCGAAAAAATGGTAGGTACCAACGAAAAAATTTATGTGTCGTATCCTAACCTTACAACCGATGTAAAAGTAGGTGAGCGAATTTTTTTAGACGATGGTAAAATGGAATTGAGTGTAGTGAAAGTATTGAACGATAAAGAAGTTTTAATGCGAGTAACA
>JAYSOC010000201.1:0-1888 GCA_043723285.1 Ferruginibacter sp.
TGGAAATCCTTTTTTGTCCGCCAGAGGCGGGACAAAAAAGATTTTAACGTATAGCCCGTGCCAAAGTTGAAAAAAGTTCTTCCGCCAAACGCCAAAAAAAAGAAAATATAAATATTTTTTACTGCTTAAAACTCCTCAAAAGCAGTAATTCCAAATACGGATGCCAACTTTTAAAAAGTTGGCATCCGTATTTGGAAACAAGTTATTTTTGCAATATAAACTTTAATAAAATTATATATGAGCAAAGGTCCTGTTTCGCATTTTATAGAACATCATTATAGGCATTTTAACGCAGCGGCTTTAATGGATGCTGCTAAAGGTTATGTAACACATTTGGATGAAGGTGGCAAAATGATGATAACCCTTGCTGGCGCTATGAGTACTGCTGAGCTTGGTCTAAGCTTGGCAGAAATGATACGCCAAGATAAAGTGGCTATTATTAGTTGCACCGGTGCAAACCTCGAAGAAGATGTGATGAATTTGGTAGCACATAGCCACTACAAACGTGTACCAAATTATAGAGATTTGAGCCCGCAAGATGAGTGGGATTTATTGGAAAATCATTACAACCGAGTAACCGATACTTGCATACCCGAGGAAGAAGCGTTTAGAAGATTACAACAACATATTGTAAAAATTTGGAAAGATGCGGATGCAAAAGGTGAGCGTTATTTTCCGCATGAGTATATGTACAAAATGTTGCTGAGCGGCGTGCTGGAGCAGTATTACGAAATAGATCCAAAAAATAGTTGGATGCTTGCAGCTGCTGAAAAAAATATTCCGATAGTAGTGCCAGGGTGGGAAGATAGCACCATGGGGAATATTTTTGCATCGTACATTATTAAAAACGAAATGAAAGCTAGCACCATGAAAAGTGGTATTGAATATATGGTGTGGTTGGCAGATTGGTATAGAAATAATAGTAGCGGAAAAGGCGTAGGTTTTTTTCAAATTGGTGGTGGTATTGCCGGCGATTTTCCAATATGTGTAGTGCCTATGATGTACCAAGATTTGGAGTGGCATGATGTGCCTTTTTGGAATTATTTCTGCCAAATATCTGACTCTACCACATCGTATGGTTCGTACAGTGGTGCAGTGCCTAACGAAAAAATAACTTGGGGCAAGCTAGATATTAATACACCTAAATTTATTGTGGAGAGTGATGCTACAATTGTTGCACCGTTGATGTTTGCGTGGATATTGGGGTGGTAAAAAAGTATTGAGATGATAGTATTGAGTATTGAGACAGTGCTGCGAAGATTATGTTTTAATATTTTTTGAATGAGCAAAGAAGCAGCTATGTGGATCTTAATTGGCGACGCTCCGTTCGACGGTATATCTTTTGGCATCTTTTATTATGCATTAGATAGAAACGAAAAATGCATTGTATATTTATAAAATAATTTTAAAAAACAACAATGGAAAAAGTAAAAATAACCATCAACAACAATGGCTCTTTAAAAGTAGAAGGCAATTTTGAAATTGTAGATAGAAACGGTGGCTTATATGACCTTGGTGGTAGAAACGTTGTAGGCATTTGCAGATGCGGTTTATCTAAAAACAAACCTTTTTGCGATGGTTCGCATAATGGACATTTTGAGCATGAAGCTGTTGCTTTTGCTTTGCCGCCTAAGAAATAGCCTCCCTAAATCCCTCCGAAGGAGGGACTTTTGAAGTCTTTAATAAATTGAAGTATCTTTAAAATATTGTAGTTAAGCTCCTCTTCTTCTGAGAAACGGTGGTGAGGCTTATTTTATTATGAACGTAGATGAATTATACCTAGAAAGCGAAGCGGATATTAAGAACAATGAATATACCGAGGCATTTAAAAAATGTGAGGCCATCTTATACGAAGAGCCAGACCATGCGCCGGCACACAACTCTATGG
>JAYSOC010000202.1:0-1886 GCA_043723285.1 Ferruginibacter sp.
GCATCAAGCGGACTTGATAGTAAAGTATATATTTCTATTGGTGCTATAATTATAATTATTTTATTAATTATTCTTCTTCGTTAATTTTTTTTCAGGTAGTAGTTTTTTTAGTTGAAAGTGGGTTCGTAAAGACGAACCCACTTTTTTATAAACCTAAATTATTTTTATAAATATTTTTTTGCAAAATTCAAATACAATACAATCATCTTTTGAGCTATGGCCATATTCTATTAGGCTTTGCTTTAGGTTATTACTAGTAGTACTTATTGGCTTTATTATTATTCAATGCCAAGCTATATTTGTACCATTATATTTTTCTGTTTTAATTTCTATTTTATTGCTCCCTATTGCAAATATTTTAGAAAAGTTACAAATTCCAAGAGCGCTAGCAGCCTTGCTGGCAGTATTATTAGCTTTTATTGTATTTGCAACCATTGTGTATTTGCTATCTGCGCAAATTATTACATTCTTAAATGATATTCCAGCTATAAAGAAAAACTTAGCTGACCATTATGAAACTTTGCAACAATGGCTTCAACAAAAATTTAGCATTAGTTTATCTCAACAAAAAACTTTGTTTAATAGTGCATCGGAAAATGTTCAATCATCTGGCATGGTGTATGTGAGAGAAACTTTTTATACCGTTACTCAGTCAATAGCCTTTTCGTTATTTGTATTAATATATTCTTTTCTAATACTTTTTTACAGGCACACAATAAAGCGATTTTTATTAGCCATATTTATTAATCAAGATAAAAAAAGTATTGACGATGTAATTGGTGGAACAAAAAAAGTAATGAAAAATTATATGTCTGGTTTGCTAATTGAAATGGCCATTATATCAACATCTAACTCAATTGTATTAATGATTATTGGCATAAAATATGCCATTTTTTTAGGTGTATTTACTGGGGTTTTAAATATTATGCCGTTTATTGGAATTTACACTGGTATTATTTTTACAGCACTAGTATCGCTAACCACATCTGCAAATATGAGCCAAATTGCCTGGGTGGTTTTTGGTTTATTAATTGTACATTTTATTGACTCTAATTTTTTAATGCCGAGAATTGTGGGTTCTAAAGTAAAAATAAATGCGTTGATAACTATGCTTGGTGCTATAGGCGGAGGAATGCTACTCGGTATTCCTGGTGTATTTTTAGCATTGCCCACTATTGCTATTTTAAAAATATTGTTCGACAGAATAGAAGGAATGGAAGCTTGGGCAATTTTATTGGGTGATGAAACACCGTTTCCTGCAAAGAAAATTGTGCAAAAAATTAATAGCAAACTCACTATTAAAAAACTTACACTTAAAAAAAAGTGATAAATAGTGATGTATAAAATATTGTTTCAATTAGCAGCATAATACATATTTGAAACTGTGAATGATATAACATTTCTCAAATATTATGTAATACCATCCCAACCAATAAAGTCTAATTTTAATAACCTTAACTATGTATATTCTAAAAAAAAATCGTTTAAGGTAATTACCTATTGCAAAAAAAATTATGAAAAAAAAGAAATATTTTATCTATATAGTTTTAATTTTTACATTTTTATCATCTTGCCATCAAAATAAAAATAAAGTTTTACCTGCTTCTTCGAGCAGATACGACTTTGAAAACCCAACATTGATAGACCTTCCGGATGGCTTAGCCGAAATATCAGGTGTGGCATTTTACCCAACAGACTCGTCTGTATTTGCTATTGTAGATGAAGATGGATTGTTATTTAAAATAGGACTCAATAAAGGAAATAAAATAGAGAAATGGCGCTTCGATAAAAAACGTGATTTTGAAGATATTGTATTACACGATAGTATCTTTTATGTATTGGTAAGCAATGGTGATGTTGAAACTATTCAATTTGGAAAAGGCGAT
>JAYSOC010000203.1:0-4651 GCA_043723285.1 Ferruginibacter sp.
TAAATCTCTATAAATATCAGAAAACAAGTTTGCTTTCTCTGTTAAGAAAACAGGTTTTACGCCTTGCAAAACAGCGTAGCGTATCATGGCTGCTGCAACCCTTCCTTTACCAATTCCTGTTTGGTCGCCAATTATCATCCCTTGGTTTCTAGCTTCGATATTATATATAGCCATTGCCACGGCATCTATTTGTTCGGCTGATAAAACTTTACACAACGAAGCTTTAGTTGGATATTTTAAACGATGCCGTACAAAATTATCTATGTCACCACCTACCTGTTCTTTGATGTTTTGCATGGCAGTTTTTGTTTCAAAAGCCATGCTGTCGGGTACTTGGGTATCTAAGACTACACAAGATTCGGAAGCGGGTTGGTACGGAGAATTTAATTCACCTAAGCCAAATAAATATTGCAATGCTTGTGCTTCTTTTTCTAGGAAACTATAATTCTTTTTCATCGTAATATGTTGTGTTGGGTATTGCATGGCATCTTCAACTCTCGTAAAAAATTCATCAAATGTTTTTACTACAAAATCTTTTGTAACAGCATAAACAGGTGCAGCTCCTTCAGGTTTGGATTTTCTCCCATCAATCAAAATCATCCTCACATCAAAAGATGTCCCTTGCCTTGAATATAATTTTGCACCATCAATATTGATAACATCTTTTACAAAATATCTGCTATGTAAATAATTGAAAAAAATTCGATTTCTACCTGCTTGTATTCTGCCCTTGTCGTCCCACTTAGTATGTCCACCAATAATGATGGCAGCTTTTCCATCATGCGCCATACAATCAAGTGTACGTAACGCCATCACATGCTCCAACGGTTTTATGGGGAAAGTATCATACATGGTTGGCTTATCCATACTGCCAAAAGGCGGATTGGTAAGCACTGCATTAAAATGATGTTGCACATCAAAAAAAACTTTGGTGGCATCCCTGTTCCAAACATTTGCAAAGCCCTGTGTTTTTAAATTGACATTGCGTACTTTATCAATTTCATTTACATACACTTTTTCAGGATTGGCAGCAATGGTAAGCAAGCCATTACCTGCTGATGGCTCAAACGCATATCCACCCTTGGTTTGCAGTTTGTCTAATTCACAAAACACACCTGCCAAATATCCAATTGGTGCAGGGGTAGAATATTGTTGTAATAAAATACTTTGTGAAGTGCGGTGCGAAAGATTTACTTGAGATTGGTAGAGTTCTACAATATTATCAAAACGTCCTTTTACAGAAATATTTTGGTGTGCCAATATTCTTGCACGTTTTACAATGGCAAGCTCTGTCAATTCTTTTACTAGCGTTTTATCAACGATACCAAAACTAGCCGCTAATTTTTCAATAGATGTTTTATTGTACTTTATTTTTTGTTGTAAAGCAGTTTCTACTTTTTGTACAAATGCAATATTGGATGCTAACATGATGGTAAAAATTTGATAGAATAAAAAAGCAGGCACGAAGCCTGCCTTTTTTAAATAACGGGAACAATAAAGCCCGATGGAAAATATTGTACAACAAAACGATTGTCCCAAACATTGTTGTAAAAATCATTGCCATCTGCCCACTCATAAATAACCTCATCGTTGATACGAGTTATTTTTTGGATTGCCCAAACGGCATCTTTTGTATAAGCATTGGGAGCAGCATAACCTTTGTAAATAATATAAGGTTGTGATTCATCTTCACGTAAAGGTATTCTGCCACCACTTTGTGTATAGGAAAAAACTGATTTTATTTGCTCAATCAATTTGGTAAAAAAATCAGCAAAGATGGGGTCTTTAACCAATGCGCTTTGTACCATCAATCCAATTATATAATCCCGAACCGCTGCTGCATCTGCCATGCTTGTAGGAAATTGTACATCTGCTAGTTTTACATACACATTTTTCAAAGCACCCTCACCAATATCAATCCGTATGGTATCATTCCGTATGGTATCAATGGTTTTTATTTGTGCTTTGTTGATGTAAAATGAATTGGCATTCAATAGGATTTTAATACATGCACCGCTATCGTAAATTCCATTTACATTTTCAGCTATTATCGCTTTCTCCTCTTCCATTTTTTATATTTTTTATTTTATCAAAAATTACTTCTCCGAGCACCGCTCCCAAAAACCCTCCTATCATCACATAAGGCACGCCATCTTTGCCCGATTCTTTTGCATACAGATAAGCAGCTAGAGATGTTGCGAGGGTCATGGTGGATACGATGGTTTTTTCTTTCATAAATTATTAATGTTGTATTAAATAGTTTGCCGTTATGCCTGATAAAACAATTGCGGCTATAGAAATAAATTTTCTTTTTATCCGCTGTCGCTTAAATTGTTTTACAAGACTTTTATTTTGGTCGTACAATGTTTGTTGTTGAGTAATGCTTGTATCAAAAGATTTTCGTAGGTCGATGTATTTATTTTCTTGCATCAATATCGTAGAATCTTTATTGCGTATTTGATTTGTAAGATTGGTGTTTACAGATTCGTATAAACTGTCTTTTTCTTTATTGTTTTCTAACAAGTTCAATACAGTAGATTGAAGACTATCACAATCATTAAAAGCATTTAATTTATCAATCCTATCAACTTCATCAATGCTATTTTCAATCTCTACATTTTCTACTCTATCAACCCTATTTACTTTTCTGCTATCTATCAAATCATATACCTGCATTTGCAGTATAAAATTTTTTTCTTTTGCTTTTTCTAAATGCTGATTGGTCGTTTTTGAATTTTTGCTCAAATCAACACTATGCTGTTTCAAGGAATCAATTTGTAGTTCGTATTTCTTTTCTGTTGTTACTACTTGCTTTTGTAGAATGGTTGGTTTTAATGTGCTAATGGTAAAGTTCTTTGAAGTGGTATTATTGCAGCCACTAAAAAGGCTATTAAAACCGATGCCGAATACGACACCCACTATCAATGCGAAAATTATTTTTAAGTTGTTCATGTTTGTTTTATTTTAATTGTTTTCTGATGTTGTTGTTTTCTTTTCCAATGAATACCCGAAGCAGCCTGCACCTATCAAACTTGCAAAAGAGTAAAACATAAATTCAGGAATATCTTTTTGAAAAAATTGTTTGGCAATCCAACTTGCAAAAATGGCTAGGATTAAAAGTGCAATCACTACTTCTCGGATACTATAATTACCATCTTTGTCTTTTAGTAATTGTTGAAAAAAATGTTTCATTGTTTTTTATTTATCGGTTGTTTAAAATTTGATACGTAATGAGTGCTAATCCACTCCCTACAAATATGCCTGTGAAGTTGAACGCTACTTTTTTTTTGCTTCTCTCACCAATGCTCTTTCGTCTATTAGGCTATAAGTAAAATTGTTGCCATAGTTTTCTTTGTGCCTTTGTGCTAGTTGCATGAATACATTAAAGTCATTAATATTTGCAAATACTTGACAACCTGCGGAATATTTATCTACCGTTTTGGTTGTGCCATTTGCAGAAGCATGGTGAATATTAATTCCAAAAATGCCCGTTTCTTCTCTTCCATTCATAAGGTCTAGTGTGGCATTGCGGTCATAATCTCTCAACACCGTTATTGGTCTTTGCTGTGTTAATGCCAAATACTTTCCACGGTGCAAACCAATTCTGTGTGAGTTGATGTATTGTCCATGTTTTAATATGGCTGTACCTTTTGTGCTTAGTGGATTTGCTAACCAATACGTGCCAGGATCCGTTGTAGCAGGGTACTGATGGAACTGCCATTTACCATCCGAAGTGGTGTAAAAAATATTGATGCTATCATCAAAGCTGTTTGGCTTTGTGCTGTCGGCTCTTATGCCTACAATATTTAATTCAAATGGTCGAGTGAAAATTTTATAACCCTTTTGTGTGAGGGTGGTTTGTAATGATGCGAGCATGAGGAAAGTTGAAAGTTGTTGAATATTGTTTAAAATTGTTGAAGGGTATCGCCTGTCGTCTGTCGTCTGTTGTCTGCTTTACGCTAATGCAATTTCAGGTTCATAATTTTTCAACCATTC
The DNA here is from genome assembly GCA_043723285.1 of Ferruginibacter sp. Lineage (GTDB taxonomy): Bacteria > Bacteroidota > Bacteroidia > Chitinophagales > Chitinophagaceae > Ferruginibacter. Next base: position 3,997 of record JAYSOC010000203.1, read on the forward strand.
TTTCACATGAAAACCCGGGCAGTTAGCCGATGCTTCAAATTCATCATGCCCCATGATTCTTGCGCTTGGATATTTTACAGATAATGCAACGAGTTTGTTAAACAATGATTCTTCTTGTACAGGTGTTCTTGTATCACCCAAATTGCCTGTTTTGTTTCTGCCGCCAACGTAAGCCACATGCAAAGCATCGTTATCTACCGCCTCTACATTTTTTATAATTTGTGTATCGTGGTGAACCCTTTTTATTTCTCCATTGCGTTCCACTACATAATGGAATGCGCCATAAAACTGTGATACTTTCGGGTCAAAAGTTGCTGTGCTATGCACAATGATGTACTTGATATGTCTTTTCATTTTTGTTGATGTTATTAGTTATTTGTTAATCGTTGTTTGTGATTATTGCATAGTGGTCTGTTGTCCGTCGTCTTTACCTTTCTACAAATAGGACGTAGCAGCACTCCTCACTAAAAAATATTTACCACCGTTTTCAAAAAGGGTAAAGTCTAATCGCTTGCTTATCTCATTACCCAAAACAGTTTTTGGTTTTACTTTCAAACCATTGGTCGCATTCACCCAAACGGTAGTTTCTTGGTTAGTAATAATGGGCAATCCTCCTAAACCCGACAAACTCCATTTGTTGCCATCGTATTGCAAA
>JAYSOC010000204.1:0-1869 GCA_043723285.1 Ferruginibacter sp.
GAAGGTGGTGCTGACCTTCGTGCTGTGCAAGAAATGCTTGGGCATGAAAGCATTACCACCACTGAAATATATACGCATTTAGATAGGGAGTTTTTGAGAACTACACTAAGTATGTTTCATCCAGCATTTAAATAAAATGCATCATCTATTGCATAATCTATTGCATCATCTATTGCATAATAAAAGATAAATAAAGGTATGCCGATGAAGTGAGTGACACAACGATGATGACCATAGCTTTATAGTTTGTACAAAAATGAAATTTTTGTACAATAGAAATGCATTGAGTAAAAATTAAGGCAAATATATTAAGGGGGCTCCCTTACAAACTAATATTCACCCCACCATTACCCCTACTAACACTGCTGCCCAACAAACCGCCGAAGCCAAGTCTTATACCTGTAGAAATATTATTGTTTCTATCATAGCCAACAACAGCATCTACTCTAATGGTTTTAAAAATATTTTCTAAGCCCCCAAATATTTCTATGTAATGATTGTCCTTGTTTACAAAAAATGCATTGCTACCTACAATCATATTCCAGTTTAGTTTTCTAAACAATGGTATTTTATTGGTGAGTAATCCGTTTAAGTGATGCTCTATATGACCAAATGAATAGATACTTTCTGTAGTGCTGTTTGCATAGTATGGTGCCAATTGAAAACTATTTACATACTCACTTGCGGCTACAATTTGATTGCCATTGAAATGCTGAAAATCTTGTATAAAAACTTGCTTGCTATTTAAAAAACCACCAATGCCAAATTTATATTTTAATGTGCCAGCAATTTTTAAATTTACATCATCAAAAACGGTAACCTTCCATTTATCGAAATCAACATCGCTACCAAAAATATTTTTTATTCCCTTTGTATAATTAAATGTAAATGTTGGATATTTTGAACCAACAGACATTTTAAAATTAGGAAACTGAATGTAACGCTGTCCAGGCTTATAACTCAGCGAAAAGCTAACGATTGCCGCTTGGTGTGGGTCAAACTGTTGGGTTAGCTTTTCGTATGGATAATTTGGAGTAATATTTTTTCCATTATCATTTTTAAATGTGTAGTCGCTTGTGTTTTCTAATGGGATTCTATCTTCGTACAAAATATTTGCAGTTAATTGTAAGCCGTTTTCAAATCTCCTACGATAAGCCACATTGGCAAAATAATTTTCGTAAGTCTTCATATAATTTTTACCATAAAATAATGTGCTTATCGAATTACCTAAAACAGAAAATGGCGTTTCTTTATTAAACTCACTTACTCTTTTACCTCCGCTAAATGCAATAGAAAATCTTTTTAGTTTTGTAGTACTGCTATCTTGTTCACGAGTATTTAAAATAATAGTAGCTGATGGATTAAGGTGTGTATTACCAAAGCCATATCGTATCACAGGCTGAAATATAAGCCCTGTGCGGCTATTACGTTTAAACTTCGAGATACTTGCTTTTAAATTTACCACCGCTCCTTCCGCAGTATTGTATTCTACATTTGGATCTAGCAAACTTAACAATGGCTCTACTCGCCAAGAGTAAGTGTGCGTTTTTGTATTATGAAAACGAAAAATACCTCTTGTTACAATATCCAAAGGTTTTATTTTGCGTTGACTTTTATTTACAGAATCTAGATACTTTTTACTCAACAAAGAATCTTTGTTAGATTTAAATGTGCTGTCTTTCTTTTTATAATCTTGCTCTTCCTCTTTTTCCAATGGTACAGTTCTTGTGCTATCCCAATAAGAAATTGATTTTTTATTTACATCTTTATCATACTTAATAATAACATTGTCAAAATATTTTTTTTCAAAATTTGGCTTCACATCATAATCAGAATAAACGGTTAAAAAATTGCCTGCCATTTTTACTC
>JAYSOC010000205.1:0-1867 GCA_043723285.1 Ferruginibacter sp.
CTTGAAGGGAAAATTAAAGAAAAAGGTTACAGCATCATCCCATTAAAAATTTTTATAAACGAAAAAGGTTTTGCCAAAATGGATATTGGCCTTGGCAAAGGAAAAAAGAATTACGATAAAAGAGAAACGATAAAGAGTAGAGAAAATGATAGAGAGGTGAAAAGGAATTATGGGTTGTGAGGCAAGTATTTTTTATTTTATTGCATAATCTACTGCATAATAAAAGATGAATAATGGTATGCCGATGAAGTGAGTGACACAACGATGATGACCATAGCTACTTCTTTGTTTGGACAAAAAATATTTTTTGTAGGAATTCGCCTTTGGCGAATTCTGAACTCGCCAAAGGCGAGTTCCTACTAGCCAAAGGCGAGTTCCTACTCGCCACAGGCGAATAAAAAGAATTCGCCAAAGGCGAATAAAAAGAACTCGCCACAGGCGAGTTCCTACTAGCACTCACTCAAACTTATCGGAATATTTACTGCTAGCCCACCATCAGCTGTTTCTTTGTATTTACTATTCATATCGAGTGCGGTATCCCACATGGTTTTTATTACCCCATCTAAACTTACTTTTGCAAAATCGGGTGTGCTTTGTAATGCAAGCTGACAAGCAGTTATGGCTTTTATTGCTCCCATAGTATTTCGTTCTATACAGGGTATTTGTACAAGCCCGCCAATTGGGTCGCAGGTCATACCTAGGTGATGCTCCATGGCAATTTCGGCAGCCATCAACACTTGGCGTTGCGTACCACCAAGGCTTTCGGTAAGTGCCGCTGCGGCCATAGCACTACTCACACCAATTTCTGCTTGGCAACCGCCCATGGCTGCAGATATGGTAGCGCCTTTTTTAAAAATGCTTCCTATCTCTGAAGCAGTAAGTAAAAAATTAATAATTTTATCTTCATCATTACCATCGCAAAAAGCAATAAAATATAAGAGCACAGCGGGAATTACACCAGCAGCGCCATTTGTAGGCGCAGTTACTACTCTACCAAAAGATGCATTTTCTTCATTTACCGATAACGCAAAACAACTAACCCAATCTAAAATATAATTAAATCGATTGCCACCTGCGGATATTTGTGTAAGCCATTCTTCATAACCATTATACTTATTTTCTTGCAGCAATTTTTTGTTTGCATCAAAAGCCCTTCGCTTTACATTGAGACCTCCTGGCAAATAACCTTGTGTGTGACAACCTTTGTAAATGCACTCTTTCATCACTCGCCAAATATTAAGAATTCCATTTTTGGTTTCTACTTCCGTCCGCCAGGTCAACTCATTTTCCAAAACTATTTCATGAATAGATAAACCAGTTTTTCTGCACCAATGCAATAATTCATCGGCAGTATTTATAGGAAAAGGAAGTGTTACATTTTTTGCTTGTACAATCTCATTTTTACTTGCTTCTTGTTGTACAAACCCCCCACCAATAGAGTAATACGTTTCTGCTATATTATCTCCACCATTAAGTTTTACTAAAAATGTAAGTGCATTTGGATGAAAGGCTAATGTTTCTGTATAAAGAAATTCAATATCATCGGTAGGTACAAAATCTATTTCATGTTTACCTGCAAGCAATAATTTATTCATTGCTTTTATATCGGCAATTTTTGCAGCAATACTATTTACTTCAAAAGTTACAGGATCATAACCGCTAAGCCCAAGTTGCACAGCAATATCAGTCCCATGTCCTACACCCGTTTTCGCCAAAGACCCATACAGCAATACTTCTATAGATACAACTTGGTTTAATATATTTTTATCTTGAAGTGATTGTGTAAATAATTGCGCAGCTCGCCAAGGCCCAAGAGTATGACTACTACTCGGCCCTACGCCAATTTTAAACATATCAAAAACAGAAA
>JAYSOC010000206.1:0-1861 GCA_043723285.1 Ferruginibacter sp.
TTTGCATAAAATCCTCGGTTTGCTCCACTGCATAACCCCCAGCTTTAGATGCATCTGCAGCACCTTCCACTTCTACAAATTTTGCACCAAGGCTCATTACTTCTTCTTTTACTTGTGGCCTTGTATCAAAAACTTCTACCACAGCACCCAATCTTTTTGCAGTAGCTATGGCTTGCAAGCCTGCTACACCTGCACCCAATATCAACATTTTTGCCGGTGGAATACTACCCGCAGCAGTCATAAACATGGGGAAATATTTTGGATATAAATTAGCCGCTAGCAATACTGCTTTATAACCTGCAATATTTGCTTGGCTACTAAGTACATCCATACTTTGTGCACGAGTAGTGCGTGGTAGCATATCTATACTAAAAATGGTAAAGTTTTTTTCTGCTAACGATTTTATTTGTGCAGCATTAAACAAGGGTTGATAAAAGCCAAATAATATTTTTGCTTTACAATTTGCAATATCATTATCTGCCAATGCATGTATAGATAGAATTAAATCTGTTTGTTGTAATACATCATTTCTACTAGCGCAAGTCGCACCTGCAGTTTGATATTGTTCATCTAATGCAAAAGCATTTTCACCAGCACCATTTTCAATAACAACATTTACTTGTTGCTTTTTAAGTGCAACAATATGCTCGGGTAAAAGGGAAACTCGGGTTTCGCCATTTGGTTCTTTTAAAACGCCAATAATCATAAGTATATTTATTGCTACAAGATAAGGAAAAAATAGACATGAGATATAAGATTTTAGACACAAGACTTGGTCTAGTAAATATCGAATAATTTTGGATAATCTTGTGTCATATATCTCTAATCTAAAATCTAACCGAAAAATGTTGCTTTACTTTAAAATCTTTCTTTAGAAAAACGATACCTGTAAAAAATAAATCGATGGTAAGTGTAACCGATGGATGAATTTTAATTTCCTCCCAAGCTTCTTCCATTTCTTTGCTCCAATAAATATCGTCAAAAACTACGATGGTTTCTTCCGTTGAGTTTGATAATATTTGTTGGAAATATTGAAGCGTTGGTATTTTTCTGTGATTACCATCTAAGAAAGCGAAATCAATTGTACCACTATTTAATAAAAAAGGAGACAGTGTTTTTTCAAAATCACTTCTTATTATTTTTATGTTATTTAATTGTAGAGCATCAAAATTTTGCTGAGCAATGCTGGCAATACTTTGTGAACCTTCCATACTTGTAACATAAGGATTGTTTTTTGCTGATGCAATGTAAGAAGTTGTTATACCAAATGATGTACCTAATTCCAATACATTTTTTTTATTGTAGTATTGTATCATTCTAAATAATAACTGGCTGTACTTTTTTGGCTTTAAAGATGATGCTGCAATATCTTTTACGACTCGTTGTTTGGTTTTAATAACGGTTGAACCTGCTCCAAAATCCTCTACTTCAATCACCGTTTTATCTTTTAACAATACTTCCCGTTGTTTTTCTATTGTATCATAAACATCATATTTTTTCTTATCATTTAAAACAAATTTTATAAACTCAAATACGAATGGGGAGTGTACGCCATGGCCTTTGCTGTTTTCAGCAGTGAGGTAGTAATGAATGTATTTTTTTGCTAATTGAAAGTGGGTGTACAATGTTCAAGGTTGAAGATATAAATTTTTAGATGTCAGCCTGAGCTTGTCGAAGGCGGGTGAGTTTGTAACAGAGGCTTAAATTATAAATAGCCCCGGCTTCGACAAGTTCAGCCTGACAAATTTTTTAAGGATAGTTTGGCAACTTTAATAATCATATTATTTTTCAATTCTTTTCTCCCAAGTTTGAAAACTCATGTCATATTTATTTTTTTCGTCTGCAGCTACATTTTTTTCGA
>JAYSOC010000207.1:0-4629 GCA_043723285.1 Ferruginibacter sp.
AAAAATTGCTTTATTTTGTTCATCATAAAAATTAATAACTCAAAAAATGTATTTAATATATTCTTTAACTTTAAGGAATTTGAATCATTCTTGTAGTTAATAGAATATTCGAACCAGCTAAAGAAGTATTATAAAGAAAATTATCTTTTAACTCTACTATTATCCAGCTGTAGGTACTTGCTCCACTAACAATCAATGTAATATTAGTTTGAGCTGTATTGGTAAAACTCCATGTCATTGCTCTCACATTAGCGTTCTCGTCTTGATATGTACCTGTTCCATTTAAATTAAAATGAAATTTCATATTCGAATATGTAACTCCAGTTGAATTGATCCCTCCACGAATAAATTGAGAATTTTGCCCAGATATATTTCGTGCTAACTCATCAATTATCCAATCTTTCTGTACCAATATTTGCGTTTTTGTTAAAGATATTGGAGCAACAGTATCATGTATACGTATGGTGTCGTGAATACGAAGAGTGTCGTGTATTCTAGTGGTATCGTGTATATTGATTGTATCACAATTAGTTCTATTTTCTATAGAAGGAAAATCTTTTTGGCAACTACCAAAAGAAAATAAAAAAATTGCAAGAATTGTAGTTAAGAAATAAAATGTTTTCATTGTTAGTTTTTTTGATTAAATGTTAAGTATGTGACATTATAAGTTATTTTTTAATATTATCTCAATCTTCGGCACCGGAAAAATAAACCCAGTTCCTTTATCCAATGCTTCTTTTTCTCTCACCACAAATTCATCTTTAAAATGCCACGGCAGTACTAGATAATAATCAGGGTTCATGGCACGGCTTTCGGCTTCGCTAATGATGGGGATATTTGTGCCAAGGGTAAATGCACCGTACTTATCTTCGTTGCGCTCCGCAGCATATTCTACCAAGGTATGGTCTATATTACAGCATTGCAAAATGGTATTGCCTTTTGTAGATGCGCCATACACATGTACTTTTTTCCCTTCGTTTTTAAACTTTAATAGCAAGTCGTGTAGCTCGTTTTTGAGCACATCTATTCTTTGTTGAAAAGCCGCATAAGGTTTATCAGTATCCAATTCTAAATCAAATTCTTTATGCCTTGTTTCATTTATTAAAGTATAATTTTCTTTGCTATCGTGTTTGCTATTTTCTTTGTGCGTGGCATAGCATCTTATGCTACCTCCATTAATTTCGTTGAACGAAATTTTAAAAATTTTCATACCACCAAGTGCCAATATTTTTTCTAAAACGGCAAGGCTATAAAATTCTAAATGCTCGTGGCAAATAGTATCATAACTATCTAGCTCTAGCATGCGTGGCATATAGCTCATTTCAAACACCCACACACCTGTAGATGATAAAAAACGTTTTATTCCTTTTACAAATTCTACTGGGTCTTCTAAATCGTAAAACATGGCAATAGATGTAATCACATCTAATTTTTTTCCCTCTAAAACTTTAAACAATTCTTCAGATGGAAAAATATCTTGTACAACAGTAGCTTCTTTTACTTCTTGCGCTACATCGCTTGGGTCGCAACCGTATTTTACAAAATTGCTTGGGTAATAACCCAACAATGTACCATCGTTACAACCAATATCAAGCACATTTGGAAATTTAGTATCGCCAACAGTAGTTACGACGCTAGTTACAATATCTTTTAAATGATTGCGCATGGTGTCGTTTGTACCACTCCTATACCAATATGCCGCATATAAAATTTCTGGCGGTACTGAGTGTTCCATTTGCAATAATCCACAAGCATTTTCATCTTCTTCGGGGTTGCAACGCACAAGCGAACAATCAATTTTACGGAGGCTTGGCATTTCTTTGCCGGGCTTTATAAAACTACCTTGCAAATATTGTGGGCCAAGGTCTATAGCTTTTTTTAGTGAAGTAGAGCCGCATACACGGCAGGTATTTCTTTTACGAATGTGCATTATGTTAGGTTATTTTTCTTTTTTATTAATTGTATAAATAGTTCATTAATGGCATCTATGCATTTATTACGCTCCAAATTAAGCAATGCCAATTGTTTTACAACTTTATCCTTTTCCTCAACAGCCACTTTCTCAAATTCATATACTTTTTCTTGCTCGTGCCATAGTTTACAATTTACATCTGCCAATTGGTAAAATACTTCACCAAAATTTCCATTAACCTCAGACACTCTATTACCTTCCTTTTTAAAAACTTTATTGCTTGCAAAACTCATGCGTTCGGGCAATATTTTACCTTGTATTGCATCTACTATATATTCATCAATTTCTTGTTGCAACTGTAAAGATTGTGTTGCAAGACTGTTTAACCTACTTTCTTCTTCCGTATGAAATTGTTTTAGTTTTACGATGGTAAGCTTATCGCAAAGCATCCCCAATGTTTCTGCCATGTAATTTATCGTTATTTTGTAATTGTCGCAAAAATAACGATACCAAACGATACTTTTACACTGCTAGCCATATTTCAAAAAAACAACTCTTTAACCCAATGTGCTTTATATACCAATTTGTAAACTGAATACTATATTTTCGTTGAATAATTTACGCTCAACCTGAACCATGGCAGATATAAGACGACAAGGCATTAAAGGCACCATTTGGGTTTATGTAGGCTTTTTATTAGGCGCCATTACTACTTATTTTTTTACCTACAAGCATTGGTTTACACCTGAGCAATATGGTCTTACAAGGTCATTATTAGAAATTGGACTTTTGGTTTATGCATTTTCTACCATTGGTACTACGTTTTATTTATATAAATTTTTCCCTTATTATCAAGATAACCTTCCTAAAAAAGAAAATGATTTATTGGGCTTTGCCTTCAAAATTTGCTTTGCTGGATTTATCGTTACTATATTATCCTTACTATTATTAGAACCTATAATCGTTAAAAAATTTAATACCAATTCTGCTTTACTTGTACAGTATTTCTACATGGTGATTCCTATTGGTTTTTTTATTTTGTTATACAGTATTTTAGAATCATACGCATATGGTTTTTCTAAAGGAAGTACCACTAATTTTTTAAAAGAAACAGTTTTAAAATTTTATACACTACTTGTTGTTTTATTGAAAATAGTTGGCCTTGTAAATTTCAAAACTTTTATAATTCTTTTCGCTTTTCAATATGGTGCCATTGCACTTTTGCTTTTTTATATTTTACACAAAGAAGGTAATCTTTGGCTTACGTTTAAAACAAGCAGGGTAACCAAAAAATACAAAAAGAAAATTATCAGCATCCTTGCACTTACTTTCCTAACCCTTATAGTAAGCGTACTTCGCACAAGTATAGATGCTATAGTACTTGCCGCTAGACAAAATTTAGACAAGGTAGCTGTTTTTGGTTTTGCTAATTATTTGGTGATGACAATGGGAGCGCCTAGCAGAAGTCTAATTGCTATTACCATCCCAATATTATCTAGACATTGGAAAGAAAAAAACATGAATGAAATAGAACGAATTTACAAACGCTCATCAATTAATTTACTAAGTTTTTCTCTTTTTATGTTCGGACTAATACTGCTCAACTTTACTACAGCCATTCACTATTTTAATCTTAATGAAAGCTATTTAGAGGGTAAATATGTTTTTATTTTATTAGGTTTGGTAACAATCATTGAATTGGGTACTGGTGTAAATGGTCAAATAATTGGCACTTCCAGTTTTTTTAGATTTGAATTGTGGACAAGTCTTTTGCTAACCGCCATGATAATTCCATTAAGTTATTTTCTTACCGTAAAATATGGTTTGATTGGCCCTGCCATTGCAAATTTAGTTTCGTTTACTATTTATAATGCCGTTAGGTATTTTTTCTTGCTAAATAAATTTAACATGCAGCCTTTTTCTGGTAAAACGGTAGAAGTTTTATTAATAGCCGCAGCGAGTTTTATGGCTATGCATTTTTTGTTTGCAAATAAAGAAGGTTTGTTATTTTTAATAATACGCTCTGCACTTTTTATTATAATTTTTATAGTAGCAGTTTATATAAGAAATATTTCGCCAGATGTAAAACCTGTTTTTGAAAGTCTTAGAAAAAGATTGAAGTTTTAAAGCGTTTTTAATTTAGCAAAATATAAATCCATTGCTTTTCTCTTTTCATCATCTAATTTGTAATCGATATTGTTGTTGTAATATTCTTTTAGGTCGTAGTGTTCGTAGGTATTTTGGCTAATAATTTCTGGCAAATGCTTCAGCCCATTACTTGTAGTTTCATTAAAATTTGCAATAAAATTTGCAGGCATTTCTTTTATAGATACCCAAGTAGCAAATACAAAAGGCAGTCCAGTCATTTGTTTCCACACAAAACCAAGGTCATAAATAAATCTATTTTTTGATCTTTGTATAAATGCCCTATCTCCTATTACCAAGCCTGCAATTGAGCCAGTAATGTTACTTTCGTAGCCTTCGTTTGCATCAATAAGTGTTGGGTTTATATTCCAATATTCTTTTAATAATATTTTTAAAAGCCCAACAGATGTTTTACTTTGATAATCTAATAAAATGGTATCAATTTCTTCTAAAGGTACATCGCTAAACAAACAAACGCTTGCCACTTCGCCATTTGTAGCAATACAGTAATTGCTAATAATAAAATGCTGAGGTAGCAATGGTATCGTTGCAATAGGCACTAGTGCAATATC
>JAYSOC010000208.1:0-11938 GCA_043723285.1 Ferruginibacter sp.
ATGAGTAAAAATTGTTTTTTCAAATGAAAACAGTTGATTTTGAAAATTCTAAACGTTTGTACTATACATTTTATTATATAATGTGACTTTTTAGTATTCTTATAAATAGTAAAATTAAATAAGTTTTGGGCAATAAAGCATTCATTATTTTGTTTATAAGTAGATAGTTGCTTAGTGATTATTTAATACTTTACATTTATACTCTAATTTTGCGTTTTTAAAAGTATGCAGACACAAATATCGACTAGTTTTTTATCTAGATTAAAATTTTTGTCGGAAAATGAACAATTTTCTGAAGATGTGTATTCTGGTACGCAACCCAAACTTTTATACAATATAAAAGCCGTAAGAACTTATGGTATTATTATATTGATAGTTAATGCGTTAATAAATTATTATTTTAATTACGCCTACAGCTTTTTTGTTACGAGTAGTGCGGCAATAATATTAATTGCTACTATTTTGTTTATTAACGATAGGCATTTTGTTTTATTGAGATCTATTTTCATAGTGGTTTTCTGCATCGCCATTTGTTGTATTACATATATTGAAGGACTCGTTTCAGGCGATTATCTTTATTTATTTGTATTGCTTATTATAAGCACTTTTATTTTTGACTATAAAGAAAGAGGGCTATTATTTTTTTCATACGCAGCAATCCTTTTTTGCCTACTCTTCATTTTTACCTTAGCTCCATTACATAGTGAAATGCAGCGATTGGGCAACAATCAGGAGCGAATCACTTTTCTTGGAAATATTTTTTGTTCATCTATTATTACTTGTTTGTTGGCATTTGTATCTCTTCGCCAAAACTTTAGAAACACAAAGGAATTAGGAGAGAAACAAGAGTTTTTAGACGCAGTTTATAATACATCTTTAGACGCCGTTTTTATTGTAGATACGCATACAAAAATTATTACAGATACTAACTTGCAAAGTGTTCATTTATTTGATGTGAAAGACAATGCTGTTTTATTAAATAAATCTATTGCCAACTATATTAAAAATTTTGATGAGCAATTAGAAGTTGTGAAAATATTTGCTAATCAAGAAGAGGCTTGGAAAGGCGAACTAACTTGCCGCACCGCATCTGGCTCAGAGTTTCCTGGATATGTAAGTATAGTGCCTTTTGAAAATGGCGAACAGACACTTAAAAAAATAAGTGTTTTAGATATTACTGATATTAAAAAAGCACAAGCAGAATTAGTAGTGGCAAAAGACAAGGCAGAATTTGCTATGAATGCAAAGTCGAAGTTTTTATCGAACATGAGTCATGAATTGCGTACGCCTTTAAACGGTATAATTGGTACTGCAAATTTGTTGTTGGATGAAGCAAGTATGCCAGAGCAAAAAGAACATTTTTCTTTATTAAAATATTCATCAGAGCATATGCTAAATCTAATAAACGATGTATTAGATATTAGTAAAATTGAGGCAGAGATGATGCATCTTGAAAAAAGTGGGTTTAACCTTAAAACTTTTTTTGATAAAATACAAAGTTTATATGCTAATCAGTTTATTGCAAAAAAAATACAATTATTATTCGAAATTGATGAAAGATTAGACCGGTATTTTTTAGGAGATGAAACGAGATTGAGTCAAGTGATGAGTAACTTAATATCTAACGCACTCAAATTTACCGACAATGGTAATGTAATCGTTTCTGCAAATTTAGTAAATTCAAATAGCAAACAAGCAGCCATTTATTTTTCTGTAAAAGACTCGGGAATGGGCATTACAGAGCAGCAGCAAAAAATAATTTTCAATAGTTTTACACAAGCAGACACTACTACTACCCGAAAATTTGGGGGTACGGGTTTAGGCCTTTCTATTAGTAAAAATATAATTGAATTGTATAAAGGAGAATTAAAAGTAGAAAGTAAAAAAGGGGGAGGAAGCAATTTTTATTTCACTATAAAATTAGATTTACAGCTAAATAATAAAAATTTTGTAAATGAACATATTGTTAGTACACTAGTAAGTTTAGCCAACGTAAAAGTTTTAATAGCCGAAGATAACCAAGTGAATATGCTCATAGCTAGAAAGTTTTTGAACAAATGGAACATTCAGCCTACAGAAGCTTTAAATGGAATTGAGGCATTAGAGATGTTCGATAAAAACAATTTTGATATTTTATTGATTGATTTAGAAATGCCAGAAAAAGATGGGTACGAAACAGTGGCCGCAATTAGAGTAATAAATAAAGATATTCCAGTAATAGCATTTACAGCCGCAGTTTATGATAATATGCATGCAGACTTGGTATCTAAAGGCTTTACAGATTATATTCAAAAACCTTTTAGACCGGAAGATTTGCATAGAAAATTATCTCAATACACACCTGAAAAAGTATAGATTTATCTTAATATTTTATACACCGGATACCTATTGTGTACAGGCTCATAATAAGGAGAGTTTTTATAAATAAAATCTAGGATTGCTGAAGCATTTGCTGCAAATTTTGCATCTGTTAATTTCTTTGCTTCTAATTTCTTTTTTAAATCTGGATTGTTTTTTAAATATTCAGTCGCTACGTTTTCCCATCTGTAATCGCTATAACCTTCTTTTTGTTGTAGTATCGCATCAAAAAAATTCCAAGAAAAAAAACTATCATCGCCTGTTGGTTCCAGCATTTCAATAATATATCTATTTGCTGGCAGGGTCATTTCTATTATATAATCTCCTTTTAAAAAATGTATGCTATCCATTTTTTGGGAAACTTTTACTGCATAGTTTGGGTGATGATTTTCGTATGGGTTGGTCCTACTTTTATATTCTTCTATTTTATAAATGCCAACAAATATGGTTGTGTCTTTTTTTAATTGGTGAATGATAACTCCGTTTAGTTCTAATCGTTCAATAACATTATACCAACCTGCTGGAATGATGTATGCCTGTGGTTTTTCTACAATATTATCTGGCTTATAATAATTGTAAAATGTAATTTCTTTTGTGTAAGGTTTTGCATGGTTGTAAAACATTTTTTGTAACCCAGTGGCTTCGCTGATGCTGGAGTCTTGTTCATATCCTTTAAACGTAAACGAACTATTTTTTGTTTTATCTACCACCCATCGCAATGGAAATTGTGTTTGTTTTTTTACTTGTGCAGCAGCTTCTTTTCTTTTAATAATAATATCATTTGCATGTATAGAAGCCTTGTTAATAAATGTACTCATAAGATCATAGGTAGATTGTACTCTTTCTTTATATGGCTTTAGCATATGTGTTTCGGGTATAAAAGAAAACGTACCAAACAATGCTGCATAGCCAGAACTGTAACGTGGTGTTTCATAAAACATATTTACCCCCTTGCCAAAGTCTGCCACTTCAAACTCAATGTATGGAATAAGATCCCATTTTTTTTCTTTCATACCTTGGTATAGCGCTGGCTCAAAAATTTCTCTTAACCATTTGCCAGCAATTAGACCAAGCTTTTCGAATTGTGTAGTAATAAGTGTCATCGTGTGTTGGTAATCTGCTCCATCGCTTACATGATTGTCAATAAAAATATCTGGATTAAGCCAATGAAATATTTGAGCAAATGATTTTGATTCTTTGCTATCGTTTTTTGTAAAATCTCTATTTAAATCTAAATTTTGCGCATTGCCTCTAAAGCCATATTCTATAGGCCCATTTTGATTTACACGACTATGTGTATTTCTATTTAAACAACCACCAATATTGTAAACAGGGATAATGGCAAGCATAACATTATTAGGTAGAATAATCTTTTTATTTTTTATATCTCTCACCAGCATCATACTAGCATCTATACCATCTGGCTCACCTGGGTGTATGCCATTGTTTATCATTATTACTACTTTGTTTTGTTCATGCCATTGTGTAGGATTAAATTTTTTATCGGCACTTATTAGTATCAAATGCAAGGGATATCCAGCATCCGTTTGTCCTATTTCTTTTACAGAAATGATATCGGATTGGGCGTCTATATTTTCATAAAAAGTAATAGTTTCTAAATAAGTAGCAGATGCTGTGCCATTGCTTTTTTCGAATACAGTTTGCTGTGCAAGAGAAATGGTAGAAACAAAAAATAAAATGATGGTTATTGCCTTCTTCATTTTTCAAATGTAAGATTAAAGCCATAATTTTTGCGGTATAAAAAAAGCTCCATCTTTTGACGAGGCTTTTAAAAAAATAAATATGTTATTATTTCATCACTACAAATGATTGATTAATGATTTGCATATCGTTACTAATTTTTATAAAATATCTACCAGCAGATAAATTTTTCACATCTAGTTTTATATTTACTTCATTTAAATTTACTGTTTGTTGCATTACCATTCTTCCAGTTACATCAGTTACCTGTAATATACTATTGGATTGTAGTACTTCGTATAACTTTACATTAAGGCTTTCCGTTGTTGGGTTTGGATAAACTATTGCATTGGATAGATTGGTATTCAATTTTACAGAAATGATTTTACTGTTTTCAAATTTGCCATCTTGGTCTATCATTTTTAGTCTGTAATAAACCACAGAACCTCTTGGTAAATCCGTATCAGTAAAAGAATAATTAGCAAGGTTTCTACCTTCTACTTCACCAACAGCATTAAAAGTTCTTCCATCAATACTTCTTTCTATCACATATTTTTTAAATGATGTTTCTTGGGTGGCATACCATCTTAACAAAACAGATTCTTTATCCTTTTGTCCATTAAAATCTATTAAAGTAACAGGTAGGAGGCCAGTACATTGAAAAATAAGTGCCACATATTCTGGATGATCTACATATGGATTTCTATTGCCCTGTGCTACAGGAGTTGTGTTTACTGCTGTATAATAAATAGCATTATTTCTATCTATTTCTTTTTGGCTTACAGGATCTTGGTTATGCCATTTTATTAATGTTTTTAAATAATAGGCATCATACATTTGCAATCTTCTTTTAACAGCATCTGTCTCATCTGTTGGGCTTAAGAATACAGTATTGCCTGTGCCTTGGTTACTCCAGTTTTGAGAAATCACTTCGTCTTCATAACGAGTAATCATGTACAAACCTGCACGAGCAAAATCTCCTTTATAAGCATTAATAGGTTCAAATACTGTTCCAGTATATCCAAAATTATTACCTGTACCTAGTTTACTTCCGTTAAGAGAAGTAGTACTTGCATTTGTAACTTCTCCATAAGGAAAATTACTTCTTACTGCATTCACTTTACCATCCGTAGCAAAAATATGGTGTACATCCGATACCATTGGGTTTATACTTCCAAACCAAGATTGTGGGGTACTATGTTCTCTATTATAACAACCACCTTCTCCAGTATAACTACCACATTGGTTAGTGCCATAAGTATAAACATATGGCTCGGGCCCTGTAGGGTTATCGCTGTACATATCCCAAATAATATCTGCAGTGTTTGCATCATTTCTATGCATATCTGAAAAACGATAAATATTCCAAACGCCAGGCGTATAGCCTAATACTTGAGATCCCGAAGTAATAATATTTTTTAATGCTGTCTTTAATGGCTGACAAGTAAGTGAAGCAGTTGCATTATAATAACCAGCTGGAATTCCTGTTGATGCATTTGTTGTTGTAGTTGTTCCATCTAAAGAAGAAGCACTATAAAATGGCGCACCTGTACATGCATCGTTTAATGCAAACACATAAAAATAATATGGCGTAGCTACTGTTAAACCTGTAGCTACAAATGTTGTTCCTGCCCCAACACTTACTATAGTACCATTGCCAAAAACTTGCCCAACAGTATAATTTGTGCCATCTATTGCAGATGCGCCAAGAGGAGGTGCAGTTGTACTACTCACTACTAAATATTTACTTGCCCCACTGCCTGTAAATGATCCAGAAATACTAGTGTTTGCAGGTGTTAGTGCAAGTGCTGTAGCAACTGCAGGAGTAGTACATGGGGCTAATGCTGGCGTTAAAATACCTGTTGTTAACGGCAATAATTGATTATAATTTGGTCCACCAGTACAACCTTGATCTTCCATAGCAAAAATGGAATAATAATATTGTGTAAATGGCAATACATTGTTATCAGTAAATGTTCCATTGGCAGATATGCCAATTACATTTCCATTTCCTCCGCCTATCACTTGTCCCGATGTATAATTTGTAGCATCTACAGGTAATTGTGTAAGTGGTGTTGTTAAGCTTCTTACTACTAAATAATTTTGTACAGTAGTGGGAGTTGGTATTTCTGTAAACGTACCTGACACAGCATTTGCAGTTGCAGTCAATACAAGATTTGTTGGTTGGTCAATAGGTTCTATACATGGTTGTAAAACAATATTTGGATAAACTGTTACATCATCAATCGTCCATCTTGATGAGTTGGCTATTGTAGGGTTTGAATATACCCAAACTATAGTAATGTTTGCTGTATTAAATGCAGATAAATCTATATTGTCGGATAAAGTCCAAACGCCTTGTGTTGCTATGTTTGCAGGAAAATTCCCTGTTAAGTTTGTCCATGTTGCCGTATTCGGATTTGCACCAGCTGTATAGTTATTAGATATTTTTAATTGAAGCGAATTGCCAATAAAATCACCTTTAGAATAAAATTTTAAAGTAGGTAAACTTACCGCACTCAAATCAAACACTGGAGAAAAAAGCCAATCTTCATTTAAAGGATTATTACCTGCTGCAACAAATGCATTCATTTGTACCCCATTGTCTGGTGCAGCAGTTCTACCAGGTGTTGTACAAGCCCAAGTTTGTGTACCTGCAATACTAAACTGGCTCCAACCTTCTGATAAAAATGTAGTGGCACAGTTAGTAAAACTATAGTTGTTATTAATGATACCAGCTGCAGGAGGTGACAATGTTGTAAAGTTCCAAGTGGCATTCCCTGTGATACCTTCAAAATTATTTAATGCAATATCCGTAAAAGCTCCCGCTGCAATTTCTACATAATAATCTGTGCTATTTAATAATGGATTAATAGTAATTGTGGCATTAATACCTGCAATAACAACTGCGGAAGTTGTTACATCAATGGTTTGCACAACAGAATTATCTGATATTTTTTTTACCAAAATATTCCCAGTTCCTTTTGCAATTGCTTCATTAAATACAATCTGTAAATTTATGTTTAGAGAAACATTCGTTGCATTATCCGAAGGGGTTAATGTGGTTACAGTTGGAGGAGTTACATCTGCACCACTCGAGTAACTAGTCCAAGTAATATCATCCAAGCCCAATCTACCGTTTGCATTTGCAGTAAGTTGCCTTATTTCTAACGTAACAGTGCCGGAAATATTCGGAGCAAAACTGGCTGTTTGCGCCGTATTAGAAGAGGCTGTAATTGTAGAGCCTACTTGAGATCCATTTATAAAAACGCCAAATGTTGGTATATTACTAGCAGAAGTAAATGCTTTTGCATATAAGAAGCTTAAAGTGCCGATTCCATTGGGTATTGTAGCAGAAAGGATACCAGTTGTATTACTCATAATAACAAATCTACTATTCATACCTGTAATGGTACTGCCTGATGTAGGACCATCGGTTCTAGCATTACCCGCTGTCCAAGAAATGCCCCCATCGCCAGTCCAAATTCTAGTAGCGTAAGCACTAACAGAAGCAGGCATATTGGTAAAACTTTCTGAACCTTGGGCAAACGCTATAGAGGAAATCAAAATTAATAAAAGGGAGGCGTAAATTTTTTTCATACATAAATTTTATAACTACAAAACTATTGTTTTTATTTAGAATCTGCTTAAATTTATATCAACAAAAAGCCCGTCAATATTGAGTTGACGGGCTTTTATATCATTAAATTATTGTATACGAAATTACTTAGCTAAAGCGTTAATTCTTTTAGCCATTTTGCTTTTTAAATTAGCTGCTTTGTTTTTGTGAATAGTACCACGCTGTGCTAATTTATCTATCATAGCTTCTACAGTTGGCTGCTTAGTGGTAGCTTCTGTTTTATCGCCTATTGCTTTAATGTCACGTATTGCATTACGAGTAGTTTTACCGTAGTAACGGTTACGCTCATTGCGTTTTGTACTTTGTCTTACATCTTTCTTGGTTGCTGCGTGATTTGCCATGATTCCTCTTTTTTGGAGTGCAAATGTAGGGTTATTATTTAAAATAACATCATCTTCTACAACATTAATTTAAATAGCAGCTAATTTTTTGACTACTTTATCTATTTCTTACTTCATTTATGGCTTTAAAACTCGATATTTGCACCCAAAATGAGGTGGTTTGAAGCAAAATTATTGATTTTTGGCTAGTAGGAGATAAACCTAAATGAATTTGTAGAATATGGGATATGGTTCTTGGGACACAAACCATGGCGGCAGTTTAAAGCAAAATTATCGATTCTTGGCTAGTAGGAGATAAGGCTAAATAGATTTGCAGAATATGGTTCGTGGGTCACGAACCAAGGCGCTACGCCGCCGTTCGTGTCCCACGAACGGCTCTTATCAAATAAAGCATTTTTTGAAGCATAAAACATTACGAAGTATATATACCATATCTAAATACTAAGTACTCAATACTAAATACTAAAAGAATGAAGGATTTCCAATACATTACCAACGCTCACCCATCTTATATAGAAAATTTGTATAAAGATTTTGTGGCCAACCCCGAAAGCGTTGATGCAGATATGAAAAAATTCTTTGAAGGATTTGATTTTGCGATGGGTAATGGTATGGTTGCAAATGGGAAATCAACTACTGAAACAAATGGCATTGCGGCAGTTTCAAGTGCATCCACCATTTCTGTTGGAAATTTAGATAAAGAATTTTCTGTTTATCAACTCATACAATCCTACAGAAAAAAAGGGCATTTAATTGCCAATACAAATCCATTAAAGAAAAGAAAAGATAGACATGCAGGTTTGGAATTATCTAATTTTAATTTGACCGATGCAGATTTGAATACAGAATTTGATGCAGGAAAATTTTTAAACCTTGGCAAAACAAGTTTGCAAAATATCATTGCCCATTTGCAAAAATCATACACACATCATGTAGGTGTGGAGTACAGTGCACTCAACGATATTAAAAAAATACAATGGCTAGCAAACGAAATGGAAGTAGGTTTTCACAAACCACTTTCTATTGAGCAAAAAAAACGCATCTTACAAAAACTGAATGAAGGTGTAATGTTTGAAAAGTTTTTGCATACAAAATATATTGGGCAAAAACGTTTTAGCTTAGAAGGTGGTGAGAGTACCATTGCAGGGCTTGATGCCATCATAAATACGGGTGCAGAAAACGATGTGCAAGAAGTAGTAATTGGTATGGCACATAGAGGAAGATTAAATGTGCTTGCAAATGTAATGGGCAAAACCTACGAACAAATTTTTACAGAATTTGAAGGAACGGCTACACCAGATACAACCATGGGCAGTGGTGATGTAAAATACCATTTGGGTTTTAGCTCACAAACAGATACAACAAGTGGGAGAAAAATAAATTTAAAATTGTGTCCCAATCCATCTCATTTGGAAACCGTGGACCCAGTGGTTATGGGCTTTGCCCGCAGCAAGGCAGATGTATTGTACAATTCTGATTTCGATAAAATTTTACCCATATTAATTCATGGCGATAGCTCGGTAGCAGGACAAGGTGTGGTGTACGAGGTTTTACAAATGAGCGATTTGAAAGGATATTATGTTGGTGGTACTATTCATTATGTAATCAATAATCAAATAGGATTTACAACTGATTTTGATGATGCTCGTAGTGCAGATTATTGTACATCGGTAGCGGCTATGGTGCAAGCACCCGTGCTACATGTAAATGGCGATGACCCTGAAGCGGTTGTAAAAGTTGCTGAGATAGCAACTCGTTATCGTCAAGAATTTAACAGTGATATTTTTATAGATATGGTGTGCTTTCGTAGGCACGGACATAATGAAGGCGATGAACCAAAGTTTACACAACCTGCATTGTACGGTCTTATAGATAAGCACATGAATGCTCGTGAGGTATATACACAATACCTTATGGAAAATGGAGAGCCCGATGCAAAAGTTTTAGCTAAAGAAATGGAGCAGAAATTTTTGGCAGACTTGCAAGAAAGATTGGATGAAGTAAAACAAAATCCATTGCCCTATAGTTTTTCAAAACCTGAATTGTGGTGGCAGCAAATGCGAAGAGCAACGGCAGATGATTTTAAAACATCGCCTGTAACAGCCATAAGCGCAGAGCAAGTAAAAACATTGTTTGATGGATTGATGAAATGGCCGGAAAATTTTAAGCCATTAAAAAAAGTAGAAAAATTATTATCCGATAAAATAAAATTATTTGAGGATAGTAAAAAAATAGATTGGGCTACTGCAGAGTTAATGGCTTACGGAAGTTTATTAATGGATGGCAAAGATGTGCGCATGAGTGGGCAAGATGTAAAGCGTGGCACATTTAGCCACCGCCATGCAGTTATTTATGATGAAAATACAAACGAAGGATACAACCGTTTAAATCATTTTACAGAAACACAAGCGCCATTTAGAATTTATAACTCTTTACTAAGCGAATATGCAGTGCTTGGTTTTGAATATGGTTACAGCATGGCAAACCCAAATGCACTCGTACTTTGGGAAGCACAGTTTGGTGATTTTGTAAACGGCTGTCAAATTATTATTGACCAATTTATAGCTGCTGCCGAAACAAAATGGCAGCGTATGAATGGTGTTACTTTATTATTACCGCATGGTTATGAAGGGCAAGGCCCCGAGCATAGCAGTGCAAGAATGGAACGCTTTTTACAACAGTGTGCTGAGCTAAATATGGTGATAACAAATATTACTACGGCTGCAAATTTCTTTCACATGCTGCGTAGGCAAATGGCTTGGCCGTTTAGAAAGCCATTGGTAAATTTTTCACCAAAAGCAAATTTGCGTTTGCCCGCTACATATAGTAATGTAAGTGCATTTACTGAAGGCGGTTTTATAGAAGTATATGATGATGCTACAAACAAAGATGCAAGCATTATAAAAAAAGTATTGATGTGCAGTGGTAAAATATATTTTGATTTATTAGAAAGAAAAGAAAAAGATGGTAGAGATGATGTAGCCATTATTAGACTAGAACAATTGTATCCGCTACCGCAAAATAAATTGGATGAGTTGTATGCAAAATACAGCAAAGCTATTTGGCATTGGGTGCAAGAAGAGCCACAAAACATGGGAGCAGCTTCGTACCTGCGTATGAATTTGGAAAGTATAAATTTTCATATTATTAGTAGAAAGGCAAGTGCAAGTACGGCTAGTGGTTATAGTAAAATACATGCTAAGGAGCAGGTGGCTATTGTGGATACAGCGTTCTCGATTTAAGAAAGTTTCACACAGCGAAACAGCGATTACTACCAAACAAAAATATATGCTGTAAACGCTGTTATCTCCGTTTCGTTGTGTGAAAAATGCTACATTGAAAGGTGAAGATGAAATGTGCGACGCCACCGAAGTGCAACAAATACTTTTTAGCTGCCTAAAAAAATTAAATAATCTGCGCCGTTGCAATCACTGTTTCGTTGCGTGAAAACAAAAAATAATTAGCACCGTTGCAATCGTTGTTTCGTTGCGTGAAAACAAAAAATAATTAGCACCGTTGCAATCGCTGTTTCGTTGCGTGAAAACAAAAAATAAAAATATGTTTCAAAGTTTAAGTGAAAAATTAGAAAGCGCCTTTAAAAATATAAAAGGTGAAGGCCGCATAACCGAGCTCAACATTGCCAATACAGTAAAAGATATACGCCGTGCATTGGTAGATGCCGATGTGAATTATAAAATTGCAAAAGAGTTTACCGACAAAGTAAAAGAAACGGCGCTTGGCGCTAAAGTATTGCTAGCAGTGAATCCCGGGCAGCAGATGGTAAAAATTGTGCAAGACCAACTCACCGAACTCATGGGTGGTAAGGAGAGCGAATTTAATGTAAACGGAAACCCTGCAATAATATTAATAGCGGGCTTGCAAGGAAGTGGTAAAACAA
>JAYSOC010000209.1:0-4628 GCA_043723285.1 Ferruginibacter sp.
CGACCACTCTGCCAGCTCTCCGTTGCAAAAATAAGGTTTGGCAGTTTAATTACAAAAATGTTTGCAAGTTTTTAGTATTTCTTTTTTTATTATTTCCTAAAAGTCAATACTGTATTGGGTTTTGCTTTACATTTATTTTCTATACTTTTATAATATTTAAATTTATTTAGTATTTTTTAACAACAGTATATCATTTTCAATTGTGTAATTTTGCACTTAATGACCCAATTATCTACACTTAATAAATATTTTAAAAGATATAAGTACTCATTTCTACTTGGAATATTATTTGTAATACTCACCAATTATTTTAGAATACTTGCGCCACAACTTACGGGCTATGTGGTAAATGCAGTAGTTACCGTTTTAAAAGGAAGTAATGCAAAAGCAGATGCAGCAAGCCTTCGCAATTATGATTTTATGGTGGTGCATATTATTGAATGGTTCAACGATAAACCGTTTAAAAGCAAAATACTTTTTACTGGATTAATACTTTTTGTGATTGCTATCATTAGTGGGTTTTTTATGTTTCTCATGCGGCAAACTATTATTGTAATGAGCCGCCACATTGAGTTTGATCAGAAGAATGAAATATTTGCACATTATCAAAAATTAGATACCAACTTTTATAAAACCCATAGCACTGGCGATTTAATGAATCGTATTTCGGAAGATGTGAGTCGGGTGCGTATGTACACAGGGCCATCAATAATGTACTTTATAAATTTGGCAGCCATTATAGGACTAAGTTTATTTTTTATGCTTCGTAGCGATGTAAAACTTACTATCATTTCTCTATCTCCTTTACCCATATTAGCTTTCGCCATTTATTTTGTAAATACAATCATTAATAAAAAGAGCGAAAAAATACAATCATTACTAAGCGATTTAACCACCAATGCACAAGAATCTTACAGCGGTATAAGAGTTATAAAATCATTCGTAGAAGAAAAAGCCATGCTAAATTTCTTCAAAAAAAATAGTGAAGATTATAGAAACAATGCATTGAGTTTGGCAAAAACAGAAGCCATTTATTTTCCTAGTATGGGTTTGCTTATTGGGCTAAGTACACTAATCACCATTCTAGTAGGAGGGTTGGATGTGGTAAATCATGTACCGGATGCATCTGTAGGGAAAATTGCAGAGTTTGTGATGTATATACAAATGCTCACATTCCCCGTACGCGCTATTGGGTGGACGGCGAGCACAACACAAAGAGCAGTAGCATCGCAAAGGAGAATAAACGAATTTTTACATTTAACTCCAACCATAACTGATGCGGCAACTGCCAAAGATGAAAAATTAAACGGTAATATTTCTTTTACAAACGTAAATTTTGTTTATCCGCATACTGGCATACATGCAATAAAAAACTTTTCGTTGCAAATAAATAAAGGCGAAAAAGTAGCCATAGTTGGAAAAACAGGGTCGGGGAAGAGCACCATTGCACAACTTATGTTGCGCATGTACGATGCACAACATGGCGAAATAAAATATGATGGTAAGAAAATTACCCAAATAAAAACAAATGCTATTCGCACGCAAATAAGCTATGTACCTCAAGATGTGTTTTTATTTAGCGATAGTATAAAAAATAATATACGTTTTGGTGAAAAAAATGCCACAGAAGAGCAGGTTTTTATGGCCGCCAAACAAGCAAGTATATTTAATGAAATAAATGAATTTGAAGATAAATTTGAAACAATGGTAGGAGAGCGTGGCGTTACTCTTTCGGGTGGCCAAAAGCAACGAATATCCATTGCAAGAGCATTGATTAAAAAGCCTGAGATTGTAGTTTTTGATGATTGCTTAAGTGCAGTAGATGCTCGTACAGAAAATGATATTATCGGTAACTTATATAATTATTTAGATAATAAAACGGCTGTTATCATCACACACAGAATATTTTCGTTATTTAAATTTGATAAAATTGTGGTGTTAGATGAGGGAAGTATTGTAGAACAAGGTACACATGAAACACTTATGCAAAAGCAAGGTTTATACTATGCTATGTATCAAAAACAGCAAGAAAAGGATCATTTAAATTAGTTTTAGATAAATTTTGCCATATCAAAAACATTTTTATCTTTGCGAAGGTTAATTTTTAACAAACTTTTATAAACAAAACAAATTAAGAAGTGGCGTACGAAAACAACGAAAATAACGGAGGCACCGAAAACAACGACAGAAAACAAGAAAGTGTGTACAGCAAACGTATAAAAGCTGGAAAACGTAGAACTTACTTTTTTGATGTAAGAGAAACGAGAGGTAGCGATTACTACTTGACCATTACTGAAAGCCGTAAGCGATTTGATTCTGATGGGTATGATCGTCATAAAATCTTTGTTTACAAAGAAGATTTTAACAAGTTCGTAAAAGGACTAAGTGAAGCAGTTGATTATGTAAAAACAGACTTAATGCCAGATTTTGACTTCGATGCTTTTAATCATGATACGCCTTATGAAGGGGATGAAGCTAATGGAACAAGAACAGCAGAGGTAAAATCGGAAGAAACAGCTAAAGTAGAAGTTACTTCGCCAGTTGCAGAAACAGTAGATGCTCCAACAGAAACAACAGCAGTGGATAATGGAAGCACTGAGCAAGTTGATAAATGGTAATTACCAAAATGTATATATAAAAACAGCTCCTAAAAATAGGGGCTGTTTTATTTTTAAGGAAATTCAATTGGTAGTGATATTGAGTAGAGTTTTGTATTATTGGAATAATCTATTTAACATAATATTAATTATAGGATTATTTTTATAATTCAAATTTATTGTAAATCATTATGTTGTAAATCATATAAATATTTATCCCCGCATAATGGCTATATTCGCACAATGAACATCTCACAAGAAAATATACAGCAATATTTAGATAAGCTAAAAATAAAAGAACTAAACGAAATGCAATTGACTGCTATGGATACGGCAGAAAAAAATAATGAAATCCTTTTATTGTCAGCTACAGGCTCTGGAAAAACGTTGGCTTTTTTACTTCCAGTTTTAAACTCCTTAAATTCTGAAATTAAAACAGTTCAGGCTCTAATAATGGTTCCAAGCCGTGAGTTGGCTTTGCAAATAGAATCGGTGCTTAAGCAAATGCAAACTGGTTTTAAAATTACGGCTTGCTATGGTGGCCATAAAAGAGAAATTGAAGAAAATAATCTCGTACAACCGCCGGCCATTATTATTGGCACTGCAGGTCGTATGGCCGATCATATTCGTAGAAATAATTTTTCTACAAAAGATATTAAATTTTTGGTGCTAGATGAGTTTGACAAAAGCCTAGAGCTTGGTTTTTTAGAAGAAATGAAATTCATTTTGGAATCATTACCCGCTGTAGAAAAAAGAATGCTCACATCGGCTACAAATGCTGTTGAAATTCCTGCATTTGTAAAAATGAATGATATACAAACCCTAAATTACTTAAAAGATGAATATGCTGCACCAAATGAAAATTTGCGCATCAATACCCTATTAAGTGATGATAGAGATAAATTACAAACGCTTTTACAACTCGTTTGCTATTGCAACAATACTTCTACCATTATATTTTGTAATCATAGAGATGCTGTAGAACGCACAAGTGATTTTTTAACGGAGCAAGGTATTGTAAATGTGTTTTACCATGGTGGTATGCAGCAGCTAGAACGAGAAGTGGCGTTAACAAAATTTAGAAACGCTACATCAGATATTTTAGTAACAACCGACCTTGCAAGCCGTGGACTTGATATTGCAGACATTAGAAACATTGTACATTATCATTTGCCACATGTAGAAGCAGAATTTACACATCGCAACGGCCGTACTGCTCGTATGCACGCCACAGGCAATGTTTATGTGATATGGAGCGAAGAAGAAAGATTGCCAACATACATTACACAAGATGCGGTTGAGTTTACGTTACCAGAAAAATTATCGATACCCGAAAAACCAAAATGGAGCACCTTATTTATTGATGCTGGTAAAAAAGACAAGATAAATAAAATGGATATTGTTGGTTTTTTATCGCATGTATGCCAACTAAAAAAAGATGATATTGGCCTCATTGAAGTAAAAGATTTTACCGCTTTTGCAGCAGTAAGGAAATCTAAAATTGGCCACGTGGTAGAATTAGCTAAAGATGAAAAGATAAAAAATAAGAAAGTGAAGATTGCAATGGCTAAATAGGTATTCGCCTTTGGCAAATACAATTGCAAAAACGGATGCCAACTTTTTAAAAGTTGGCATCTGATTTTGCAACCTTTTCATAAAGTTTACCATACGATTTACTTAGAATTTTAAAAACCAGGTCCACCCATCATCCTTATCTCTCCTCTCCCGCCGCCCGGGCCAACAGGCATACCAGGCATCATTCCTGGGCCGCTTTTAGATGAACCACTAAATTTATTAAACCTAAATACGAAGCTTAGCATAAAATAACGTTGTAGTCTATTTGTTCTTGTATCAGTTATACTTGAATTTGTCGAGCTCACGCTTCTACTTACATTGGTATTTTCGTTTAGCAAATCGAATGCTTGTAGTTTTATAGAACCATTTTTATCTTTAAATATTTGTTTTTCTAAAGTAGCGTTTATAATTAATGGATTTGCATCTACATTGTTCGAATAACCTTCGTTCAAAGTT
>JAYSOC010000210.1:0-4628 GCA_043723285.1 Ferruginibacter sp.
CTAATCCAATTGGTAATTTCCCAACTGATACTACTATAAATGGAGTACATATAAGATTGGTGGATGTTTTGCCACATCCACCAATTTCTAATAATAGCAATGCTAATATTATGCTTGAGATTAATTAATAGTAAAATCGCTCACTAGTAATTTTTCCATCTTTTACCTCGTAGTGGCACATTTCTACCATGTTCATTCTTCCTATTTCTTTCATGGTAACATCTATACCCATTTCCATAAAGATATTGTTACCATACACTTTCGGCTCGTTGGTATAAGCACTATGCATTTCTACAATCTTGCTTTGGAATTGTTTGGTTTTTTCTTTTATAGCTTCTAAACCAGAAACCGTTTCAAATACACCTACTCTATTTTTTTCAGAACTTGTAGCATCTGTTGAAAACAATTCTGATTGTGCAATTTCAAATTTTCCTGCTTTGCATAATTCGTATAATCTGTTTGCAATGTCTTGAGTTGTCATGATATTATTTTTGATGATTAAATAATTTGCTTGGAGTATTAAAGTTAATGATTTTTCAATAACCATACTTCCCTATCCACCTTTCTCTCAAAAATTTTCTTATCTCATTTTCCTTAGCATTTTCTTGTGGGGTATAAAATGCTTTACCCTTTAATTCATCTGGAAGAAATTCTAGTTCTGCAAAATTATTTTCAAAATTATGTGCATACTTATAATCTTTACCATAATCCATATTTTTCATCATTTTTGTTGGTGCATTGCGTAGGTGCAATGGCACAGGTAAATCGCCATGTTGTTTTACTGCAGCAAGTGCATCATTTATGGCTAAGTATGAAGCATTGCTTTTTAGAGAAGTAGCTAAATAAACTGCACATTGAGAAAGTATAATTCTACTTTCGGGATAACCAATCATATTTACCGCTTGAAAAGTATTGGTAGCCAATAGCAATGCATTTGGGTTTGCATTGCCAATATCTTCGCTTGCAAAAATTACCATGCGGCGAGCAATAAATTTTACATCTTCGCCAGCTTCTATCATACGAGCTAGCCAATACACAGCGCCATTGGGATCACTGCCACGCATACTTTTTATAAACGCAGAAATGATATCATAATGCTGTTCACCTTTTTTATCGTAGAGTGCAATGCGTTGTTGGGCAATTTCCATTACTGTGTCGTCAGTAATCAACGCAGCATCATCTAAAACTTCTACCACTAACTCCAAAAGATTCAACAATTTTCTTGCATCGCCACCACTAATATTTATGAGTGCTTCAGTTTCTTTTAATTGAATACTTTTTGTTTTTAAAACAACATCATTTTCTAGCGCATGATTTAATAAGCCAATTAAATCATCTTTATCCAATGCTTTTAATACATACACTTGGCAGCGGCTCAGCAAGGCACTGTTCACTTCAAAAGATGGATTTTCTGTTGTAGCGCCAATAAGCGTAATTGTTCCTTTTTCTACTGCACCAAGTAGTGCATCTTGTTGGCCCTTATTAAAACGATGTATTTCATCTATAAAAAGAATAGCACCTTGTTGTTCTTTTGCGGCTTCTATTATTTCTCTAATATCTTTTACACCTGCCGAAATAGCACTGATGGTATAAAAAGGTTGTTGTAAAGAATTGGCTATAATATTTGCAATGGTGGTTTTGCCTACTCCTGGTGGTCCCCACAAAATCATAGACGGGACTTTTTCATTTTCTATGGCAGTTCGCAAAATGCTGCCGTTGCCTGTGAGGTGTTTTTGCCCAATCAGTTCATCGAGAGTTTGTGGGCGTAGTCTTTCTGCTAATGGTGGTAAATGCATAACCAAAGTTAGCCATTAAGCAAACTTTGGTTATGTATTAATTTTGAGGAGTTGGATTAAAACGGGCTAAGAAAATTTGCAAAGCATGGCAACGAAATAAATTTAGGGGGTTTTGATAAAGCTGTTGCAATAATGCTGTGCTAAGTTTACCAAATCAGTTTCTGTTGTATGCTTTGCAGATTCTTGATATTTAAAACGGTCATCTAAAATAAATATTGTAAAAAGATGTTTGATTTGTGTCATTTTATCGCTAAAAATTTGATTGTCACCTGCTTTTAGATTATAAAATGTTAAATAGCCTTAACAGTGGAATGTATCTTACTATTTTTTTTGTGAATAAAATTTTTAATTGAAAAAAGAGTTGCTTCAATGATTATTGTTTTTATCATCCTAAATGAAAATTATTTTACGCTAAATGCTAACTCAACTTCACTACCTTTAAATTCACAAAAACATTTGTTATGAAAATTGCATTTCATGGTGCGGCTCGTACTGTAACTGGTAGCAAGCATCTCATTACTTTAGATAATGGTAAAAAAATATTGTTGGACTGTGGACTTTTTCAAGGCATGGGCGATAAAACGGATGAGTTAAATGAAAGCTTTGGTTTCGACCCTCGTGAAGTGAATTATGTTATCCTTTCTCATGCACATATAGACCATTGTGGCTTGCTTCCAAAACTTGTAAAGGATGGTTACAAAGGGCAAATTTTTGCTACACCCGGCACAAAAGATTTGGCGGCTATACTTATGGAAGATAGTGCGGGCATACAAGAGAGCGAGGCAAAATATACAAACAAAAGATTGGCATTGCAAGGGCTACCTTATGTATCGCCATTATACACAACGCTAGATGCGATGGCTGCCACAGAGTATTTTGAAACGGTGGATTATGATATATGGCATACAATAGAACCTGGTGTAGAATTTTCTTACACAGATGTGGGGCATATTATTGGTAGTGCTGCTGTGCATTTGCGCATTACAGAAAATGGAAAAAAAACAACGCTTACTTTTAGTGGAGATGTTGGCAGGTATAGAGATATTATTTTACGAGCGCCTGCAGTGTTTGAACAGTCAGATTATATCTTAATAGAAAGTACGTATGGAAATAGTTTGCATGAGGAGTTTGTACCTTCTACAGATTTGTTGCTGGAGTGGATAGAAAAAACTTGTATACAAAAAAAAGGAAAATTAATTATGCCCGCCTTTAGTGTGGGGCGTACACAAGAAATTTTGTATGCGCTTAATCAATTGAGTTTAGAAAACAGATTGCCTGAGCTGGATTATTTTGTAGATAGCCCGTTGAGTATGGAAGCTACAACGGTTATAAAAAGCCACCCCGAATATTTTAACGAGAGCATACAGCAAGTAATGAAAGTAGATAAGGATCCGTTTGCTTTTCCTGGATTAATTTTTACAAAATCGGTAGATGAGTCTAAGCTGTTAAATTATAGAAAAGAACCTTGCGTAATTATTTCGGCAAGTGGAATGGCAGAAGCAGGGCGTGTAAAACATCATATAAGTAACAATATTGAAGGTAAGCGAAATAGCATATTGCTTACAGGTTATTGCGAGCCTCGTAGCCTTGGTGGCAGATTAAAAAATGGCGAAACAGAAGTACGCATTTTTGGCCAATGGCACGAAGTAAATGCAGAAATTGGCCAAATACGTAGCATGAGTGCGCATGGAGATTATAATGATTTATTGCATTTCTTAGCATGTCAAGATGCAAGTAAAGTAAAAAAAGTTTTCTTAGTACATGGTGAGTACGATATACAGCAAGATTTTAAAGCGAAACTTGTGGCCAAAGGCTTTGCCAATGTAGATATACCCGATATGCATACAGAGTGGGAGCTTGGCTAAACGATCTATTTGCGCATATTCTTTTAAAAGATTTGGATATAAAAACGCAGTTATCTATATTTGCACTCCGAAAGAAAGAAATGCCGTGTTGGTCAACCGGTTAAGACGCCTCCCTTTCACGGAGGAATAACGGGTTCGATTCCCGTACATGGTACAGAAAGGGACTTCAACGAAATATCGTTTTGAAGTCCCTCTTTTTTTGCCCCTACAATGCCCTGTAGGCTTGCTATTACAGAAAATACGGAATTGATTTTTGTGGTTCGAGTTTGGTCTTTTTGTTTGTTATAGTATATACCTTCACCAAAGATGAGTTTTTGTAATCGTTGCTTTCCTATGTAATCGCTAGAAGCCCATACTGTAGGGAGTTCTGTAGATAATTCAATAGTACGATTTATGTATTTTTCAAGGTTCGAGTTTGAAATTGGGCATCCTTGCATTTGCTCTTTTATTTCTGCTTCT
Organism: Ferruginibacter sp.; assembly: GCA_043723285.1. Classification (GTDB taxonomy): domain Bacteria; phylum Bacteroidota; class Bacteroidia; order Chitinophagales; family Chitinophagaceae; genus Ferruginibacter. The sequence continues at coordinate 4,121 of JAYSOC010000210.1, forward strand.
TCCTCCTTAAATTTTGCTATAAATTTTTCATACAAATCCATTTTTATCTCTTCATTTACGAACCTTTCTTCCAACCTTTCTACCTTGTTATTTAGTTCAATTAATTGCTTTTGAAATTGTCCATTTATTTTGTCTCTACCTTCATTTAATTCACCATAAATTTTTTCTAATTGTATTTTTAAAAGTGGAATATATTTTGTTTCTAAAGTTATTTCAGAAAGTATTTGCTCAAATTTTTTATGTAGCTCTTTTGCACTTTTATTGCATGAGCAACTTTTTTTATTATCGCATTTGTAATAGAATAAATTTTTTGACTTTACAATATATCCTCTTAAATGTTCGCCACACGTATCACATTTTACAAACATCTTTAATGGAGTAGATTCAAAATATGGATTTTTCGTAATGCCATAAATTCTGTGTTTTATTTCATTGGCTTTTAAAAATATTTCTTTTGATACCAATGGTTCATGCTTTCCTTCTACCATTTCACCTCCAAGAGCTTTAT
>JAYSOC010000211.1:0-11931 GCA_043723285.1 Ferruginibacter sp.
AATCAATAGTACAAGTTGTAAAAAAACGAGTGATTTCGGCGATATAAATACAAGAACAGACGCAGCAATTGTACCTGTAACCTCTTACTTATTAACAAACGCTTTAGCTAACGTTGGAGCTACAATGTCTGCAAATGCAGGAGGAATAAGAGCAGGTAGATATGCACAACAATTTGCAGAAACTCAATATACTGATGTATCTGTCTACGGTACTCCTCAACTTGATTTTGGTGGTATTTATGCAGGGTCTTTAGAAGATATACAAAAAATTATAGATTTAAATTCCAATCCTGCTTCTAGTTCTAGTTTAGCTGTTTCAACGTCTGGTTCTAACGGAAACCAATTGGGTGTTGCACGTATTATGAGGGCTTACACATATTGGTTAATAACAGATAGATGGGGAGATGTTCCTTACAGTCAAGCTCTTAAAGGAGCTGATAATTTAACTCCTAAATATGATAAGCAAGAAGATATTTACAAAAACCTTCTTGCTGAGTTGAAAGGTGCGATAGCAAGTTTTGATGCTGGTGCACCAGTGAAAGGGGATATTTTTTATGCAGGTAATGCTGCTAAGTGGAAAAAATTAGCTAATTCTTTGCGTATGCTTATTTCCTTGCGTATGAGTAAGCAATATCCAAATGCAGGTCAATTAGCTGCTACAGAATTTGCCGCTGCAGTTGCAGACCCTAATGGTGCAATTGTTTTAAATGCTGATAATTTTGTACAAACTTACGATGGTGCAACAACATTAACTACTAACCCATGGTATGGCGCCTTAGTAGGAAGAAAAGACGATGCTTTTTCTTTAACTTTTGATAATGTGCTTACTAATTTATCTGATGGAAGAAGAGCTGCATTCGGGACCGCAGGTCCTGCTTTTCCTTATGGTCTTCCAAGAAACCTTGCTGTAACTCAAGATAATGCTACAGCTGGTAACTCTGCTCGTTTATTTGCTACCAAAGCACAAACTACTCCAATTGTAATTGTACCTGCTGCATACGTGCTTTTTGCTCAAGCTGAAGCAGTTCAAAGAGGATGGGTTACTATTTCTGGTCAAACTGCTGAATCTTTGTACAATGCTGGCATTACTGCATCTTTTACTCAGTGGGGAATATCGGGAGCAGCAACATATATAACTAGTGCCTCAGCAAATTTCAATACCGGAACTGGGGGTGGTGCTTCTATTGGAGCTAATACTTATGGTTCAATAGTTGGGGCAAATGCATTAACACCTACACCCCTAGAAAGAATACAATTGCAAAGATATATAGCTTCTTTTGGTGATGGTATTCAAGCATGGGCAGAATGGAGAAGAACTGGAGTACCTAATCTTACACCTACAACATTTGGTACAAATTCACCGAAAGAAATTCCAAGAAGATTTACATATGGGGTTGGAGAATATGCATCTAATACTGCAAGTGTAAATGAAGCAGCTGGAAGATATACAGGCGGAGATGCAATGAATTCTAGAATGTGGTGGGATAAACAATAAGTTATTAAATTCTACAAACAATAATTAAATATATAAATATGAAATATTCAAAAATTTTGGCATTTTTTGTTGTAACTTTATTAATGTTTTCTGCTTGTAAAAAAGTAGCAGATGATCAATTAGGAGACCAAGGGCAGCAAATTATTAAATTTGCTCAATATGGTGGAACAGGAGGTGATGGTTTTAAGAACAGTGGTATTGCTTTTGATTTGACTAACCCAATTGATTCTATTGAGGTACGTTTGGAGTATTCTAGCTCTCAAGCACCTACTCAAGATGTTACTGTTACAATTGGGAAAGATGATGCTGCACGCCTTGCTTTTAAAGCTGCAAATCCAGGCGGTATTGATTACCTAACTATGTCAAATACGCAATTCCTACTTAGAACTACTAAAGTTAAATTTAGAGCAGGGCAAGGTTTATCTGAACCTTTCTATGTTATCTTTTATCCTGATCAATTAAATCCAGCTTTAAGTTATATGTTACCAATTGCTATAACAAATATTGAAGGTGCTGCAAGTAACATTACAAAAGCTCCAGTTACTTCCACAGCATATTTCCATATTATAGGTAATCCTTTAGCAGGTAATTACTCGAATGTTGCTTTGAGGTATAATTATGTTGGAACTGTAACTTTTGATGGGACTGTAGCAGGCATTCCTGCCCCAGCTTCAACTACGGCAATTCCCGCAACTAAAACTGTTTATGCTATTGATCCGGATAATGTTTGGTTAGATTTTTCTAACCTAGGTTCTCAGACTAGTTTCAATTTTCAATATAATATTACTCAGTTGAATAATTTTGCGAATATTAATGTTGCTTATAATTCTGCTGTAACAAATGGTAACTCAGCAATAAAAACATATTTAATTTCATACACTGCTCCTAGCGCTACGCAGAAGGCTAAGTTTAGAATTATAACACATTATAATAACGCTGCTGCTGGTGGTGGAAATGATAGAATTATTGATGAGTCATTAACGCAATTATAAAATTTAAACTAATTAATTTATTGTAAAAATGCCTCCTTTTTGGAGGCATTTTTAATCTAAAAAAATATTAATGTCAGAAAATAATCAACCCAACCAAATAAATATTGAAATTTCTGAAGAAACTTCAGAAGGTACTTATATAAACCTAGCCATTATTACACACAGCCATGCTGAGTTTGTGTATGATTTTGTAAATGTAATGCCAGGCGCTCCTAAAAGTAAAGTAAAAAGCAGAATTATAATGACACCATTTCACGCAAAGCGTTTTATGAAAGCCATGGTAGAAAATGTGCAAAAGTTCGAGGCTGTTAACGGAACTATACAAGATTTAGAAGCAGTAGAAATTCCATTTAATTTTGGTGGTCCTGCGGGTCAAGCCTAAATCTAGAGAGTCTTCCTTCCTCATGATTATTTAATTTATTTTTAATTTTACTCTTTATATTTTTTTATAACAGTAGATAACACATTTTCAATTTTATAATGAAGTTACTCAGTATCTCTATAATTTTACAACTAGCATTTATCTCTTGCCAAAAAGAGTTAAGCTATGAATCTTCTTTTGCAGAAGGTATTTTAGTGAAAAGTAATAACGGGAATTGTAAATTAAATACTGCAAATGGGAATTATTATAAAGACTCAATTTTAACTGGCAATAATTTTATTGATGTTGAAGTTGATTTTTCCAAAGTAGGTATTTATAATATTGCTACCGATACGGTAAATGGTTATCACTTTGGCAACACAGGTGTTGTTTCTGAAACAGGGGTAACTAAAATAAGATTACAAGCTAAAGGGATACCAAAAGTTTTAGGCAATGATATGTTTAAAGTAAAATTTGGCAAAGATGTCTGCATATTTTCTAATAGAGTTATTCTTGCGCCAGTAGTTATAGATTCTAATGCTATTTTTACTTTAGGTTCAACTGCAGGAACTTGTACAAATTTTGTTTTAGGGTCAGGAACCTACAATTCAGGCATTGTAATGGCTGCTAACAATACTGTTACCTTAGAAATAAATGTTGCTAAGACTGGAAATTGGAATATTATTTCCAATACTACACCTAACAATGGCGTAACTTTTAGTGGTAGTGGGGTATTCCAAAACTTAGGGGCTAATACGGTTACTTTAACTGCACAAGGAACACCAAATAATACAGTAGATGTAACTAAAATTTACAATGTAATGGCTAGTAATACAAATTGCAACTTCAATGTAAATTTTATTGCCCCTTCGCTATTCTCTACATATATGATTTCGTGTGGAGGTATTGTTTTTACCGGGTCTTATATTGCCTCTTACCCATTAAACGACCTTAATACTATAAGATTAATTGCAAATGCCACTACCTCTGGTGCTTATAGTATAACTACCAATTTGCAAAATGGAGTTAAGTTTACTGGTTCTGGAAATTTGAATGTTGGCAATAATATTGTCTTATTAAAAGCGGTATCGCCTAATAATGTAGCGTTACAATCAAACTTGTCAACGTATTTAATTTCTGGTGGCTCTGGTGGCTCTGGTACTCAATGTAGTTTTTCAATATTTTATCAACCACCACCACCCATAGGTTCAAATATAATTGAGGCCAATATAAACGGAGTTTTTAAATCTTTTAATAGCTTTACGCAGGCTACTAATACTTTTTTAGGAGGTATTAATACCATATCTATTTATGGCAAAAATGGAGTAACCGGCAATGAAGAAATATCTTTTACAATTGAAAAAGATCCAGATTCGATTATTGTTGGGGTACCATATTCTGTAAATGCTATTCAAGAAATCATAAATGCAAAATATATTAACCCCCTTAATATAAAGTATCTAACTACTAATAGTTTCGGTACACCCCAAAGCAATCCCTTTACAATAATATTTTCTGAAATTTCTTTAACAAGAATAAAAGGAACTTTTTTTGGGATTCTAAAGAAAGATAATGTTGGACCTGAATTGACATCAATTACAAATGGTATTTTTGATATCGGGTTATAAAATTTCATAGCCCCTCACAACTCCCCCGCATCCGCAAAACTATAATGCCCCTCATCGCTCACAATAATGTGGTCTATTACTTTTATATCAAAGTAAGAAGCAGCTATTTTTATTTTTTGTGTAAGCGCTTTATCGGCACCACTTGGGTGCAAATTACCAGATGGGTGATTATGGCTTAAAACAATAGATGTAGCACCTTCGTCGAGTGCTTGTTTAAGAATTATTCTTGGATCAACCACCGTACCTGTAATACCACCACGACTCATTATTTTAAAGTTCTTTACCTTTAGTGCTTGGTTTAAAAATAATACGGCAAACACTTCATTACTATGGTCTTTTAAAATAGCTCGCAAATAAGTTACTATTTCTTTGCTGGTTGTCAATTTAGTACGTTGCAACAAATCGCCTGCCGTTCGCCTTCTCCCAATTTCCAATGCAGCGGCTATCGTTATTGCCTTTGCAATACCAATACCTTTCACTTTTTGTAAATCTGTCAATGATAATTTTCCGAGTTCGTCTAAATTATCATGACCTAGTTTGAGTATTTCTTTGGCTAACTCCACAGCAGATTTTTCTTTGCTGCCATTGTTTATAATGATGCCAAGTAGTTCAGCATTGCTTAAAACTTCTGCTCCATGCTTTGCCATTTTCTCTCTAGGCCTATCATCTTCTGCCCAGTTTTTAATAGAAGTCTTATTATTCTCTACATTTTTCAAAATTATACAATTTATTACTGCAAACTAAATGTATTTTCGCAGAATATTTATCATCTTTCAATCTACTTCATGTTATCCAACGTAAAAATTTTTTCAGGAACAGGGTCACAGTATTTAGCTACAAAAATTGCTGCAAAATTTGGTGAGCCATTAGGGCAAGTAAATATTCAAAGATTTAGCGATGGAGAAATAGGCGTGGAGTTTCAAGAAAGTATTCGTGGTCGTTCAGTTTTTTTGATACAAAGCACATATTCCCCTACCGATAATTTAATGGAGTTGTTGCTAATGATAGATGCCGCAAAAAGAGCGTCTGCCTATAAAGTAATTGCAGTAATTCCTTACTATGGCTATGCAAGGCAAGACAGGAAAGATAGACCTCGTGTGGCTATTGGCTCAAAGCTTGTTGCAAATATGCTTACAGCTGCTGGTGCAGATAGAGTAGTTACCATGGATTTACATGCACCACAAATTCAAGGTTATTTCGATATACCTGTTGATCATTTAGATTCTTCAGCTATTTTTATTCCATACATAGAAAATTTAAATTTGAAGAATCTAACTTTTGCGGCACCAGATGTGGGTAGTGCAAATAGAATAAGAGAAATAGCTACTTTTTTTGAATGCGAAATGGTTATTTGTGATAAGCATCGTAAACGTGCAAATGAAATAGCTAGCATGGTGCTCATTGGAGATGTAGCCGATAGAGATGTAGTATTGATAGATGATATTTGCGATACTGGCGGTACACTTTGCAAAAGTGCTGCACTCATGAAAGAAAAAGGAGCAAGAAGTGTACGTGCATTGTGCACACACCCTGTGCTTAGTGGTAAGGCGTATGAAAATATTGGAAATAGTGTATTGGAAGAGTTAGTGGTTTGTGATACCATTCCTGTAAAAGCCATTTGCGATAAAATAAAAGTGCTTTCTGTAGATGAATTATTTGCAGTAGCATTAAGAAACGCTTACGAAAATAAAAGTATAAATAGTTTATTTATAAGGGGAAGGTTGAAAGGGGCGAAATAATAGCCCCCTAAATCCCCCAAGGGGGTCTTTTTGGTCTCCAATACTTCAGAGTATATTCTATTCCTGAAAATTAATATTTTATGGTTTTTAAAATCTTATTAATTATATCAAATAGAAAGAAAATGTTGATGTGTAATAATTTTATAATTGACTTATCAATTACTTAATCCGTTAGGGTTCTCTTCCCTTCGGGAAGGATAGGATGGGCTTTTTTTGCATTTTCTCCCCAAAAACCCCTACTTTTGCACCTCATAAAAAAACAACAATAATGAAAACAATTACAATTGAAGGACAACTGAGGACCGAAAGCGGAAAAAAAGCCACCCGCCAACTTCGCTCTCAGCAACTTGTGCCTGCTGTAATTTACGGTGGTAAAACAGAGGTGAATTTTTCAGCACTTGCATCAGCTTTTAAAGGTATCGTTTATACCTCAGAATTTATGTTTGCCGAAATTAAAGTAGACGGTAAAACGTACAAGTGTATTTTAAAAGATTTACAATTTCATAAAGTGTCTGATGCATTGGTGCATTTAGATTTCTTAGAACTTGTTGACGATAAAAAAATTATTGCAACGCTACCGCTTAAGTACACAGGAACACCAACTGGTGTAAAAGCCGGTGGTAAGTTGGTACTTAAAATTAAATCGGTAAAAGTAAAAACACTTCCTAAATTTTTAAGAGAAAATATTGAGGTTGACATTAGTGCACTTGAGCTTAATGAAAACATTCGTATTGAAAATATTAAAGCAGATAATATGGAGATAATGAACTCTCCACGTATTCCAATTGCTTCTGTAACTATGACACGTCAGTTGAAGCAAGAAGAAACAGCTGCTGCTAAAGCTCCAGCTGGTAAAGCTCCAGCTGCTGCTGCTGCACCTGCTGCAAAAAAATAAGTTTAGTTTATTTACTAAAAATGCCTTCTTAAACGAAGGCATTTTTTTTATAATGAAAAGCATAAAACTCAGTACATTTGCAGCCTTCATGCCAATAAGTCGTAATACAAATTGCGGACTATTGTTTGATGGTATTGTTCATCATTTATAAAAAAAAGTACAACTTAAACACAAAAATTAACTGAAATGGGAATGGATAAAAATACGATGATTGGTTTTGCACTTATAGGCGCATTGCTTATTGGAATGTTGTATATAAATAATAGAGGTAAAGCGGACTACGATGCGCAACAAAAGCATATAGCAGATTCATTGGCTTTATTAAAACCTAAAGTGGATACTACACTTGCTAAAATAGATAAACTAAAAGCAGATTCGCAAAGAGTAGCAAAACAAACAGAAGGTTTTTTGCAAGATACTGCTAAGCCGCAGATAGTATCGGTAGAGAACGATGTAATGAAAGTTAGCTTTAGTACAAAAGGTGCACAACCTGCCATTGTTGAATTAAAAAAATACAAAAAATATGATGGTACAAATGTTATTTTGCAAAGCGGAGATTTTAATAAATTTTCTTACAAAGTAAATACAGGAAAAGGAACTGCACCCGAAACAGATATTATTAATTTTACTGCACAACCAGTTATAGTTAATGCAGATAAAAGCCAAACTATTTCTTTTAAAACTGGCGATAGTACAGGCGGAAGAGAAATTGTACACCAATATACTTTGCGACCTACCGATTATATGATGGATCTAAACATAATAACAAAAGGGGCAGATTTGTTTACACAAAATAGCTTGAACATTTTGTGGCAAACAGAAGCCGCCCAAATAGAAAAAGACCATAAATATGAATTGACACAGTCGCACCTGTGTTATGTAAAAGATGATAATTTTGATTTTGAGTATGCTGCAAAAGGCGATACAAAAACATTTGATAAAACTGTAAATTGGATTGGCGTAAAACAACAGTTTTTTATATCGGCTTTAGCTGCTAAAAATAAATTTGAAAGTGGAAGTGTAGAGTGGAAAGTGCCTGCTGATAGTGGTACATTTATTTTTCGTTCTACATCAAATATGAAATTACAAGTATCGGCAAATGGAAACACTGCATTGCAGTTTTACTATGGGCCAAGCGATTATAATGAGTTAAAAAAGTACGATAATAAAATGGAAAATATGGTGCCTTATGGTACTGGTATGTTTTCTTTCGTAAAATATATTAACCGATATTTTTTATTACCAGTGTTTGATTTTTTGCAAAAGCACGTTGCAAGCATGGGTATGATAATTTTATTGATAACATTGTTGATACGTTTAATAACATCGCCAATATTGTACAAAAGTTATTTGAGTGGCGCAAAAATGAAAGTATTAAAACCAGAAGTAGATGCATTGAAAGCAAAGTTTACAGATAAGACAGGAACAATGGATCAGCAAGCATTTAGTATGGAGCAGATGAAACTTTGGAAAACAGCAGGAGTGAGTCCGCTTGGAGGCTGTTTGCCAGCAGTTTTGCAAATTCCTATTTTTATGTCGTTGTATTATTTCTTTCAAAGCAATATAGATTTGAGAGGCAAAAATTTTCTTTGGGCAAATGATTTGGCTGCTTATGATTCAATTCTTAAATTACCATTTAGTATTCCGTTTTATGGCGACCATGTAAGTTTATTTACACTTACTGCTACCATTACAAGTATGCTTATTTCTATTTATAGTATGAGTAGTATGCAAGATAACAGCAATCCTGTAATGAAGTATATGCCTTACATTTTTCCTGTGTTGTTGTTGGGGGTATTTAATAATTTACCAGCGGCACTTACCTGGTATTACACTATTTCAAATACGATAACATTATTGCTACAAATATTTATACAGAAGTATGTAATAAACCACGAAAAGATTTTGGCACAAATAAACGAAAATAGAAAGAAACCACAAAAGACAGGTGGCATAGCTGCAAAAGTACAAGCCATGCAAGAGAGCCAACGAAAGCTGCAAGAATTGAAAAACAAAACGAATAAGAACTAATTTTAGTTAATAATCTGTTACAAAGCTGCACAATAATACGTGCAGCTTTTTTATTAACTTTTCTAATCAATATTAGGCACACGATTTACTATCTTTATGTATAAATATTTTAAAATGAAAACTGTATTACACAGCACTTGTTTTTTTATGGCATTATTTTTTTGTGCAAATGCGTTTGCACAAAAAACACAAACTGATGCTACACTTACATACAATATTTCTATAGAAAGTGCCAATGGAGAAAAAAAAGTATCTAACGCATTAAACGGTGCTGTGCTTACATTGTACATTTCTAAAGATAAAAGCAGAACAGAAGTTGTAAATACGCTTGGTACCGAAGCTACTTTTTTTGATGCAAAAAATGGTAAAGGATATTTATTAAGAGAGTATAGTGCTCAAAAATTAATGATAACCGTAAATGCAGATAATTGGGTACAAAAAAATAGGGTTATCAATAAATTAGTTTTTGAAATAGATGATGAAACAAATACTATAGCAGGTTACAATTGTAAAAAAGCATCAGCTAAAACTGCCGACGGGAAAAATTATACCGTTTATTTTGACCCAAGTGTAACTCTTGTAAATAAAACATACAACAATGCTTTTCCACAATTGCAAGGTTTGCCCGTGCAATACGAAATACAATCTGGTAATCTTACTTTTAAATATACTTTAAGTAAAAACAACTCAGATGCTGTAGCATTAAGTAAATTTGAAACACCTAAAACGGGATATAGGGTAATGACTTTTGAAGAGAATCAACAATTGAAAAAAGGAGAATAAAAATAGAACAAATTAACGCATTCTAATAATCAACTTCGCACCGGTATAACCTTGACGAACATCGGCTATCAAAACCTTTTGTTTAACTGGCACAATGTAAATAGCTTTGCCTTTTTGATAAGTAACAAGTGTATTGAATGAATATGTATTTGTATTAGAGGTAACACTTGGTTTTAAAAAAGTAGTACCAGTATATTTCATGCCATTGCGCAAATTGAACTTTAATGAAGCTGCAAAAGAAGTAGGTGCTTTAATATTAAAAATAACTTTATTCTTCTTCTTGCCCAAACCTCTGTCTGCAAAAGACGAAAACAACTGTCCTGTAAAGACTGCTGTAAGTAATAATATGCGAAGGGTTTTGTTCATTTTATGGTGTTGAGCACAAATTTAGTAATATTCAATAGATATAAAACGAATTATTGTGCCAAATGTTGCCCAAAAGTTAAAATTATTTATTAACACTTTGTAAATGTTACTAAAATAATTTAAATTACAGTTAATAATGACCAAAATATGAGAAACGACCAATATAGGCAAGATAGAGAAGAGCTTAAAGAGCTTTTGGCTCATTATGAAAATTTAAGGGAAGGACGCCCCAATTCCTTTATTGAGCAAGAGGGTTTTGAGCGACTCATTGAATATTACGACGATAGAGACAAATTGCAAGAAGCCCTCACTGTTTGCGAATATGCCATAAACCAATACCCAAATACTGCCGAATTGATGCTGTTAAAAGCAAACCTGCTCATCATTACCAAAAAATACCAAGAGGCTTTAGATTTATTAGATGACGCAGAAGAGTTGGATAGTAGCGATACGAATTTGTATATCTTAAAAACTGATGCATATTTAGCGCTTGATATGCAAGCAAAAGCAGCTGAAGTTTTGGAAGCTGCCATAGAAACTTTTGATGGAGATGAAAAATTAGATTTACTTTTTGAACTTTCGGATGTATATGACGATTACGAAAATTTTGAAAAAGTATTTGATTGCATAGCACTTATTTTAAAAATAGACCCTGCAAATGAAGAAGCATTATACAAGATGTGTTTTTGGACAGATTTTACTGGGCGCAATGAAGAAAGTATTGTAATACACAAAGAAATTATTGAAGAGCAACCTTACAATGAGCTCGCTTGGTTTAATTTGGGCGCTGCATATCAAGGAATAAAATTGCACGAAAAAGCAATAGATGCTTACGGTTATGTAATTGCAATAAACGATAAATTTGAGAATGCATATCGTAATATGGGCGATGCTTTTTTGAGGCTTCGCAATTATAAAGATGCAGCAGAATCTTTACAAAAGGTATTGGAGTTATCTATGCCCGAAGCAGTGGTGTATGAAGCCATAGGGCATTGTTACGACAGAATGGAAAATTTTGCACAAGCTAGATTTTATTACAAAAAAGCTAGTCATATGGATGCTGAAGATTGTCGCATGCATTACAAAATAGCTACTACATACATGAACGAAGGTGCCTGGGCTGCGGCATCTAAAAGTTTACATACAGCTTTGCGTACAAATCATGTACAGCCAGATTATAATCTTGCACTTGGTCAATGTTTTTTGCAAATGAATAATATTGAAGATGCGCTTACTTGCTTTGGACTTGTTGTACGAACAAGGCCAAAAAATATTAGTGGATGGACTGAATTATTGAAATGTTTATTACATGCAGAATATTATACCGAAGGGATTGAATATGCCGAATTTGCTTATGAACAAACAGACCGAAAACCAATTTTTCTTTTTTATAAAAGTATTTTTCTTTTTGCAGATGGGCAACCTAAGGAAGCTGCATTGCAATTAGAAAATGGAATGTCCATAAATCCAAAATTGCTCAAAAAATTTATACAACTCAATCCCTCAATATTAAAACATAGGCAAGTAGTAGAAATTATTGCCAGGTTTAAGAAGAAAGGTAGTAAATAACACTCCAAAAATCCATTTATTTTTCTTTAGATATATTTGCAATCCAAAACAATAATCAGTAAAAATAAAAGT
>JAYSOC010000212.1:0-4623 GCA_043723285.1 Ferruginibacter sp.
TTTAAGTGGTGATGTAACGCCAAATGCAACAAGAAGTAATATTACCATCATACGTGAAAATGGAAATGAAAAACAAGTAAAGCATATTAATTTAGAAGACAATTCTATATTTTCATCGCCGTGGTATTATGTAAAACCAAATGATATTATATTAGTAGCAGCTGATACAAATAAATATGTGAAAACAGAAAAGCGTCAGAAATTGCAGAACACATTATCGTTGGTAGCAACTGGCGTTTCGTTGGCATTAATAATATTAAGTAGGGTTGTTAAATAAAATGTACCAATTGCATGAACGAAGATCATTTTTTTGAAGATAAACCACAGACGAATATACTTGTACAAATTGTACATCGTTATTTGCCATTTTGGCCATTGTTGGTAATACTTACGGTAATATCGCTTTCTATTTCGTTTATTTATTTGCGTGCACAAACAAAAATATATGTAGCGGCAGCAAAAGTGTTATTAAAAGATCCGCAAAAGGGTGGAGGCGATAGTAAAGTATTAGATGCCTTAAATATTTTTAGCGAAAAAAAAATTGTTGAGAATGAAATATTGGTACTTCGATCTTCATCATTAATGCAAGAAGTAGTAAAGCAATTGGATTTATATACGTCTGTTTATAACAAAGGAAAAGTACAGTTAGAAGAATTGTACGGCAGTAATTCGCCTTTATATTTTCAAGCAATAAATAAAGACTCGAGCATAAACGGCGGAGGTAAAATAATGCTTGCCATAGACTGGAAAAGGAGTACAATTAAACTTGGTAATCGTTCATACAATTTTACAGATGTAGTAAATGTAGGAGGTACTGATTATAGAATAGTAATAAACAATAATTATAATAAAATAGCTGTTGGAAAAAATTACTTTGCTGTATTTTCAGACCCCGCCTCGGTGGCTGGAGGAATTATTGGAAGCCTTAGCGCTACACCAATGTCTTTTTCATCTACCGTTATTGATTTAAATATAAAAACGCCTACACCAGAAAAAGGAATTAAAATATTGAATAAGCTTTTTGAAGTGTATAATATTGCGGGTATAAAAGATAAAAATCAGATAGCAGAAAGAACGCTAAAATTTGTGGAAGAAAGATTGAATAAAGTAACTGCAGATTTGGATAGTGTAGAAAGAGCAGAAGCTGCGCTACGAGCAAGAGAAGGCATATCGGACATATCTGAACAGGGAACAGAATATGCAAGCTTAGTAAAAGAATTAGATCAGAAAAAAAATGCTGTAGATTTACAAATGGATGAGCTATCGGGTTTGCAAAGTTATGTAAACAGCAAAGGTAGAAAACCAGGTACAGTACCATCCATGCAATTGGTACAAGATGCAACGCTCAATTCGCTTTTATCAAATTTATACAACGCAGAATTTGATTTGGATAAAATAAAAACAACAGTAGGCGATAAAAGCGAAGCATTAATATTAGCACAAGAAAAAGTAAGGCGCAGTAAAAACGATATCGATGAAAATATCAGTAATATTCGATCTACTTATAATTTACAAGCAAGTAATATTAATAGCAGTATTTCCAAATACAATAGTTTATTATCTCAATTACCAAGTAAAGAAAGAGCTTTATTAGCTATCTCTAGACAACAAACCATTAAAAACAATATTTACACTTTTCTATTAAATAAAAGAGAAGAAACAGCCATATCCTCAGCATCTACTACAGCTGATCTTAGGGTATTGGAAAATGGTTATTCATATGGCCCAATCAGCCCAATTCCCAAAAACTATTATTTAGTTGGGCTTTTATGTGGCCTTTTGGGTTTCTTGCTTTTTATTCAATTGAATGAGCCATTGAGCAGTAAAATTTTATTTAGGTCTGAAATAGAAAACAAAACAAAAGTGCCAGTAATTGGTGAAATAATACAAACACCAGAAAAAAATAATATTGCCATTACAGAAGGAAAACGTACCGTAGTTGCTGAACAATTTAGAGCATTAAGAACCAACCTTGGTTTTTTGGGTCTAAACGATAAGAATAAAACTATATTGGTAACCTCTAGTGTATCTGGCGAAGGAAAAAGTTTTATTGCAACCAACCTGGCTTTGAGTTTAACGCTTACTGGTAAGAAAGTAGCATTGCTAGAAATGGATTTGAGAAAACCAAAATTGAGTAAAGAGCTTGGGGTGTTGCGGGATCCTGGTATTTCAGGATACTTAATTGGAAAATCTACAATAGATGAAATAATAAAACCAACAGGGTATAGCAATCTTTTTTTAGTAACCGCTGGACCAATACCGCCAAACCCTACCGAACTTATTGGTAAACCCGAATTTGGTGTAATGATAGAGGAACTTAAAAATAGGTTTGATTATTTAATTATAGATTCTGCACCAATAGGACCAGTAACAGATTCGCAATTGATGAATATTTATGCTGCCATTACAATATATGTTGTAAGGCATAATGTAACACCAACTGTTTTTTTGAAACTGCTGGATAGCCTTCATAAAGAAAAGAAATTTGTGAATATGAGTGTGGTGTTTAATGGTATAAAACCTAGAGGCGCATCATTCTTAAATTATGGTTTTGGTGGTTATGGAAATGGCTACGGCTACGGCTACGGCTACGGCTATGGTTATGGCTATGGTTATGGAAGCGAAGCCAGCAGTTATTACACTGCTGATGGAGGAATGCCAGGCTATAAAAATTTATTTGGTTTTGTAGGCTTTATAAAAAAACTTTTTATAAAGAGGCGTTAGTATTTTATAATGATTGTTGTATTAATATTGGTTTAGAAATATTGGTACAAAAAATTGCTATTGTATAGACATGTTTTTTTTAATAGAGTTGATATTCAAGGATTCTTTGGCCATGTTTTAAATACCATGTGACTGAGGGACGGCGAAGCCCTGCACTTTTTAGTAAAATTATTTTTTGAAATTGAAGAAAATTGGCACAAGAAAAAAAATGGTATGTAGTATATACCAAACCACGTTGGGAAAAAAAGATATCTCTTTTATTACAAGAAAAAGACATAGAACATTATTGCCCATTAAATAAAGTTACCAAGCAATGGAGCGATAGAAAAAAAATTGTACTCGAACCGCTTTTTAAAGGATATGTTTTTGTGTGCCCTAATAAATCTGATAAATGGGACATACAAAAAATTCCTGGCATATTAAATTATGTGTATTGGCTAGGAAAACCTGCCTTAGTAAAAGAATCGGAAATAAATACGATTAAAAAATTTTTACATGAATTTAATGATGTAGAAGTAAGCGAACAAAAAGAACAAAAACTATCGGCAAAAGAAACGGTAAGAGTTAAACAAGGTTTAATGATGAATTTTGAAGGAATAGTAATAGAAATATTGGATAATAAAGCCAAGGTAAAAATTGACAGCATGGGCATTGTGTTGACAGCAGTTTTTGAAAAGAAAAATTTAGAGCGGATTGGGTAATGTGCTAAGGTTTGAAAGGTTTGAAAGGTTTGAAAGGTTTGAAAGGTTTGAAAGGTTTAGAAAGGTTTGAAAGGTTTGAAAGGTTTGAAAGGTTTAGAAAGGTTTGAAAGGTTTAGAAAGGTTTGAAAGGTTTGAAAGGTTTAGAAAGTTTAAAGGTTAAAAAGTTTAAAATGTTTAAAATGTTTTTTAGCATTGAAGATGTAAAAAGATGAAAACCGGCATTAAAAATTATTAAAAAATAAAAAATGAATTTTAACGATAGAATATATGTGGCAGGGCACAATGGATTAGTTGGTAGTGCCATTGTGCGCCAATTGCAAAAAGAAGGATACAAGTATATTATTACAATAGATTCTTCTGATTTAGATTTGAGAAATCAGCATGATGTAAAGAAATTTTTTCAAAAAGAAAAACCACAATTTGTTTTTCTTGCAGCTGCAAAAGTGGGCGGTATAATGGCTAATAAAACTTTTGGTGGAGAATTTATTTACGATAATTTATGTGTGCAGAATAATGTAATACACGAATCGTATAAAAATGGTGTTGAGAAATTATTGTTTTTAGGTAGTAGTTGTATTTACCCAAAATTTGCACAACAACCTATGAAAGAATCGTACTTAATGACAGGGGAGCTGGAGCCAACTAACTCGCCATATGCCATGGCAAAAATTGCCGGTATAGAAATGTGCAAAGCTTACAATACACAATACGGTACCAATTTTGTAAGTGTTATGCCTACCAATTTGTATGGCCCTGCAGATAATTACGATTTGCAAAACGCACATGTGTTACCTGCTTTGATAAGGAAATTTCATGAGGCAAAAATGAAAAATGAAGATACAGTAACTGTATGGGGCACTGGCACACCAAGACGAGAGTTTTTGCATGTAGATGATGCTGCAGCTGCTTGTTTTTTTGTAATGAAAAATTATAATGATTCGAGTATTGTAAATATTGGTTGTGGCACTGATCATTCTATAAAAGAAATGGCAGAAGAAATTAAAGATATTGTTGGATTTAGTGGCAATATTATTTTTGATACTTCAAAACCAGATGGCACCATGCAAAAATTGCTTGATGTTTCAAAATTGACAAAACTTGGATGGAAATATTCTATAGAATTATCTGAAGGAATAAAATCTACCTATGAAGATTTTGATAAAAATTATCAATATTATATAAACAAACAACATAGGAG
>JAYSOC010000213.1:0-11892 GCA_043723285.1 Ferruginibacter sp.
GCTGTTTATCTATCGCTCCATTAACAAAAGGTATTCTTTTTATTAATGTAGCATTGCTAACATTTAGTACAGTAACATTACTGGATACATTCATAATCACATAAAGTTTGCTGCCATATACAATCATGTCGTTACCCACACCACCTAAACCTGCCGTACCAGGGTTTTGCTGCGCAAAAAAATCGCCAACCACCGTATTGGTAGCATTATTGTAAAACGATAATTTGGTATTGTTTCCATTAAAGCCACCTTCACTCAAAATATATTCGCCAATGGCGGGCGTTAATTGCACTGGTGCTGCAGGCGTTGTATCATTTTTTTTACAAGCATTTATTAATACTGTTAATACAGCCAGCGCACTTAAAATTTTAATTGATTTCATGTTTGTTTTTATTTTTTAAAATTTGCTATAAAAGATATTCTATAATTGAAACGGGGCATTGGGTAATACCGTATTATTTCATATTGTGTGTTAAAAATATTATTTGCTTCTGCTACAATTTTATAATTTTCTTTTAGGTTGTAGGCAAAAGAAATATCGTGGCTGCTCCAACCTTGCAATAGATTTTCTGCAATGGCATCGCCTTGTCTGTAACGGTAAGATGATGCTAAAAAGTTGTAGCTTAACGTAGCTTTTTTGTATTGTGCACTCATGTTCACACTACCTGTATGCATTGGTGTGTAAGGCAATTGTGTTTTGTATAATGTGGAAGTTGCTTCTGATATATCCAAGGCTTGCTGAAAAGTATAAGAAAAATTGGATGATAATTTTATATTGTTCCATTCTTTAAATATCAAGTGCAGCGTGGCATCCAAGCCTTTTATTTTTACGGTGCCTATATTTTGCATACTCCATTGAAATAAATTTTGCCTTGGCACGGCTAATATTTTATTGCTTACATTGTTTATATATGCATCTGTAGAAACTGTTATTTTTTCTAGAAAAGAAATTTTGTTTTTAGAAAATGTAATACCAACATTATATTGATCTGCCACTTCTGGTTTTAAATTTACATTGCCAATATTGGTAAAATACAAATCATTAAAAGTGGGTGCACGGAATATGTGTTTGTAGAAAGCCCTTAAGAAAAGTTGAATGTTGTTGAAGGGTTGAAAGATTGTTGAAATGGCAGGGGTGACTTGATTTATATTTCTACCCGATTTGCCATTGGTTACTTTTTCGTTGATGCTTGTGTGTAGTAGGTTTCCATTTATTTCAAAAGCATTTTTCTTTATTTGAATGGCTACATTATTAAGAAACGTATTTCGTGTAGGGTTTGCAAAACTATCTGCAAAAAAATCGGTACGTTTTAGTTGACTATTAAAAAAATCGGTTGCATAGCTTAATTGAACGTATTTTGAAACAATGTACTTATATGCAGCAGAAATATATATTTCTTTTTGGTGAAATTCGTTTTCTAATTTTCCAAAACTGTTGGGGTAACTAGGGTCGAGATAATAATTTTTATCAGTAGATAATTTTGTGCTGATTAAAAATTCGTTTTTACTATTGAATTTATTTTGCCAAGTGGCTTGCGCAAAAAAGTTTTCATCATTTAGGCGTTGGTTGCTGGTATTGTTGTATAAAATTATAGAACCTGGCAGGCCTCGTTTAGAGTTGTAATAGTAAATTTTACATTTTATTTTATTGCTATCGTTTTTAAAATATGCCGCATCGTATTCTAGTCTGTTTGCATCTATGTCAGAGTTTTTTCTTTTTTCTGTTAAGCTGCTGTTTTCGTAAGATATAAACGGGTATTGGCTTTTGGCGGTTTGGTATGTAGCACTCACACTTGTTTGAAATTTTTCGCCAATACGAATTTTATACAATAGGCTAGGGGAGATGTAGCCAAACGAACCTTGTTGTATTTTTATTTTAAGATGTTTTTTTTCTTCACTATTATGAATACTTGATGCTGATTTTAATGTAAGCAACGATGCTGATGCAAATGCCCTTGCTGGCAATAAAATTTCGGTGCTGCTGCTATTGTACAAATGTATTTGCTCAATATTGTCTAGCAAAAATTTGCCAAGGTCTATTTGTCCACCTTGTGCATCAGCAATGGCAATACCATCGTACAATATTGCTGTATGGTTTGCACCAAGGCTACGAACTGAAACTGTTTTTAACCCACCAATACCACCGTAATCTTTTACCTGCACGCCGGCAAATTGTTTTACGGCATCAGCTACTGTAATGCTGTTTATTTTTTGCAGTTGTTCGCTATTGAGTTGTTGAAATGGAGTAGAAAATGTGATAATATTTTTTTCTTTTTTCGAAATTACTTTTACGCTTGCGAGTGTATCGTGCTTTTGTGCTACGCATAAAATTGGTAGCGTTATTAACAAAGTAAAAAATAAATATGAAAAAATAATTTTCAAAAAATGCTGTTTTATTGTAACAGCTCACGCATGAATATAGGTATGCAAATGCAGCATTAATGAGCATCTACAGCCTTTCACCCGAAAGCTTATTGATTGTTATGAAAATTGGCAGGTCTTCTGGCTTACCGCATGTTGTGCACCTTCCCGTTTTTTACAACAGTGGTATTTGCACAATATGTTTTCTACTTTGCAGCAGAGCGGCTTTACAGCTACGGGGATAGCTCACGATTTACACGTGATTCCCTTTTAATCATCCTACTTAAATAGGATAAACCATCTTTCTGAGGCGAAGGTAACGAAATGTTTTACCAAATTGCATAATAAAAGTTGAGAAAAGATATACGGATGAACAGCTGCGGGATAGGAGCGGCACCGAAGCGTAGCGAAGGTACAGCGTATGAGCCCGAACAACTGTTCAATAATGATTTGCAGCTCACAGCCCTAAATTATTTTTAAATTTATTATGTGAATCTTTCGCCACGAATGCACATATAATAAAATAACATTCGTTCATTCGTGGCTAAAAGAATTACAAAGTAATTCCTACCAAAAAGCCTCAGAATCTTCAGAGGCTTTCAACATTAATTTAATTTACTCGTAAGAAAACTTTCTATCATACTACATGGCACCATAAAAGGTTTTTCAATAATATCGATATTGAGCACTTGCTCTACAACAACGTAAGTGCCTATTACGGTATTGCCAAATACACTCACATCAAATTTTCCTTCTTTATCATCGCCGGTAAAATTTCCGCTTTGAGATTCTACTGTTTGTTTTGCTTTTTCTAAAATTTCCGATACTGGTTTGGTAAACGGTACACTAAAATTACATGCTGACATTTTACTAAGTTTTATTTGTTTTTAATTTGATGCAAAGAAAGGGTATTGTTGTTGAATTTTATTGTTAAAAATGTGTCCGTTTAAAATGAGAGGTGTCAGCTTTTGTAAGTACACTTTTACCTACAGGCCTGTAATGAAAGCTGAAACCTCTGGCTAAAACTTACTAAAAATGTATTCCAATTAATAAACAAATCATACATACTATAGTAAGTATAATTATTAATGGCATAATGAATTTAAACCAAGCTTTTATGCTCACATTTACAAGCGCAAGCGATGGTAAAATTAATCCTGTGGGTGTAAGAAAACCCATAATGCCCATACCAAATAAATAGGCGTTTACAATTTCCCTCCCCGGCACACCTACGAGCATTGCCAGCGAACCCATAATGGGCATGGTAAGCACCGCCATGCCAGATGATGATGAAATAAAAAATGTAAAACCAATAAATAACAACATCATTACAATAATAAAAAGCGATGGCGGCATACCACTTACAGCTTGTGCTGCGTAATACACAATGGAGTCGCTTATTTTTCCTTCATTTAAAACAATGGTTACACCTCGTGCTACGCCTACTATTAAAGCTACGCTGAGTAAGGATTCTGCACCTTTTATAAATTGACTAATGAAAACCGTTTCTTTCATGCGCATGATGATGGCAATTAAAATAGATGCGGCTAAAAATATGGTGGTCATTTCTAGCAGCCACCAACCCCACCATACTACGCCAGCTATCATAGTAAGAAATGTAGCTAAAAATAATAATAGCAATAAAATAGTTTGTGTGCTTAGTGGCTCGGGTTTTGTAATATTTGTTTCAATATTTTTTTGTGGTAAAATACCATCTACTTTAAACACGATGGAATAAGTAGGGTCTTTCTTTACTTTTTGCGCATACCGAATTACGTACCAAATAAAAATAATGGTCGTAAGCGCAAACATAATTAACCTTTCTGCCATACCATCTGCCCAATTTATACCCGCAGCATTTGATGCAGTAATTACAGAGAATGGATTGCTAAAAGATGCGAGTGTGCCCAATTGTGTGCCGCCAAATATAACGGCAACTGGCACAAGTAAATCATACCCCGCAGCTAAAAATACTGGTACTAATACTGCATAAAAAACCAAGGCTTCTTCAGCCATGCCATACGATGCGCCTCCAAACGAAAACAAAAAGGTAAGTATTACAATGAGCCATGTTTCTTTTCCATTCATGCGGTAGGACAGCGTTTTGAGCCCACGCTCCATGGCGCCTGTTTCGTTAAACACTTGCATAAATGCGCCAATGAGTAAAATAAAAAACACAATATCCACCGATTCGTAAATACCTTTTATGGGAGCTTGTATAATTTCTAAAAAACGTTGCTTATTGCTCGCTAATTTTTTATATGTACCAGGTATAGAAACTGGTTTTTTTATATCTTCTTTTTCAAATTTAGAAAGTGCAATTTTTATTTGCAAACTATCAAGCGTGGCTTGTGTAAAAGGTACTTCCATGCTAGTACCTACCTTGCTTATGGTAAAACTTTTGCCCTCGGCACACACAAGCGTATCGTACTTGCCCGCAGGTATAAGCCATGTGCATAAGGCTGCAAACACAATTACAAACATTAAAATAGTAATGGGCGATGGTAGTTTTCTTTTTTGCATGAGCTACGTTTATACGGGTGCTTTTAAAAATGTCGCAGAGGTTGTCAACCTTAATTGATAATTTCAAAATAAATGTACGATTTAAAGGTTGACAACCCTATTTGCAAACTGCAACATCATTAAAAGGAACCATTTGTACAATAAAAATATAGAATAAAAAATAAGTTATGTAATTTTCCTCAAAGTTCAAAGAAATGAAGACAGCCTCATTAAAGGAAATAAAGACCGAATTAGAAAATACGCCGCCCGAAAAGTTGCTAGAGCTTTGCCTGTGCCTCACTAAATTTAAAAAAGAAAATAAAGAGTTGCTTACTTATTTATTGTTTGAAGAAGGCAATGAACAATCATATGTAGCTAGTGTAAAACAAGTGTTGAACGAATTGTTTGAAACGGTTAACAAAACCCAATTGTATTTTGCCAAAAAGACTATTCGTAAAATTGTGCGCATAGCCAACCGATACATAAAATACAGCGAATGCAAAACCACCGAGCCCGATGTACTGCTACATGTGTGCGAAAAAATAAATGAACTAAATTTAGATCTCAAAAAAAATACAGCCCTACACAATATTTATTTATCACTTTTAAAGAAAATAAAAAAAGCGGTGAGTGTAATGCATGAAGATGAGCAGTATGATTATTTGAAGATGCTGGAGGTGTTGGAGTAATATGCAGTTGGCAAAACTTACATATTGAATATTTTACTTTTTATTTTTTATTTTTTTGAGCATGAGTTCTAGAACATACTTGAACTTTAGTAACGGGCTATACGTTACAACCTCCGCTCCGCTTCGGTTTTCACTTCTATCCCGGCTATATTGAAAAGTTGTAATTCTATGTAGCTTTTATTATGCAATAGATTTGGTATGTAGATTGCCAACTCACCATTCTTTCAAGTAAGGATATTCGTTTAATAGCTAGTTTTCCTCTAACAATTTGTTTTCATAAAAAATATTTTTTGGTATATAAAATATATATTATAATTTAGCTATACGTAAATATATAAATTATGAATAAGATAACCTACGCTTTTCTGTTGTTATTTTTAACTACAGCTGTATTTGCCCAACCAAGATTACCAGAAAATTACTTTTGGAAAAAATTAAGCAATGGCCTCGAAGTAGTGGTTATTGAAAACCACAAAGTGCCACTAGCTACCATCGAAATTGCAGTACGAAATGGTGCATATACAGAAGGTGCAGAGTTTAGTGGCCTAAGTCATTTGTTTGAACACATGTTTTTTAAAGCCAACAAAGATTACCCAGACCAAGAAAAATTTTTGAAGCGTACAGAAGAACTTGGTGCTATATGGAATGGTACAACTGGGGAGGAGCGAGTAAATTATTATTTTACATTTGATAAAGATAGTCTTACTGCTGGATTGAACTTTATGAACGCTGCCATTCGTTTTCCCATTTACCGCAAAGAAGATATGGCAAAAGAAAGGCCAGTGGTAGATGGCGAATTTCAACGTGGAGAAAGTGACCCAGGTTTTCAAATATGGATTGAATGTCAGAAAAAATTGTGGGGCGATTTATTTACCAGAAAAAATCCGATTGGTGATCATAATGTAATTAATACTGCCACACCAGAAAAGATGATGATTATAAAAGGAAAATATTATCATCCCAATAATTCTATATTAGTAATATGTGGCGATGTAAAACCTGATGATGCTTTTACAAAAGCAGAAAATATTTTTGGAAGTTGGGCGCATAGTGGGTTTGACCCAAATTTGAAATATCCTATACCAGAGTTTGCACCCTTACAATCTACCCAATATTTTGTAAAAGAATCTTCCATAGCACAAACACCTTACATGCTTTTTTTCTGGCAAGGGCCCGATACTCGAAACGATTCCGCATCTACCATTGCTGGAGATGTTTTTAATACTATACTTGGGTTAAATTCGTCTAAATGGCAGCAAGCTTTAGTGGACAAAGGCTTAGCTACTTATGCAGGGGTAAGTTATCAAACACTAAAATATGTAGGGCCAATAAATATTTATCTATTGCCCAATCCGCTTAAGCTAAAAGAATGCTACCAAGAAGTAATGAACCAAGTAAAAATGTGGACAGATAAAGATTACTATACCGATGAGCAATTAGCTACAGCAAAACTAACTTTGCAACGAAGTTTTATACGACAAACCGAAAAGCCATCTTCGTTGGCAAGCCAACTTACGTATTATTGGTGCAGCACATCTTACGAATATTTTACAGATTATATTGACAACTACACCAAAGTAACAAGAGATGATATAAATAATTATCTCAAAAAATATATTGTAAACAAAAACTTTGTTGCAGGTACTATCATAAATGCCGAAATGAATAATGCAACTAAAGTGAGTGAGTTTTTTAAACCCTAATAATTAATTCTAATTACTAAGCATATGAAAAAGTTATTTTCAACAAAATTATATTGGCTAATATCATTCATTTTTATTTTAAGCAATAACGTTGCTGTATCACAAAAAGGAGCACCATACGAAATGAATGTGAGTGGCGTAAAAGTAATTGTACAACCAAGCGGAAATCAAATATTAGAAATACAGACCATTATTAAGGGCGGAGTGCAAAATTATGATGCCAGTAAACAAGGTATTGAAAGCCTTGCTATGACTGCGCTTATGGAGTGTGGTACAAAAAATGATACCAAAAATTCTTTCAAAAATAAATTAGATAATGTAAGTGCACAAGTATATGCCAACGCAGCAAAAGATTATTGTACTATTAGTATGAACTGTATTAAAACAGATTTTGATGCTGTTTGGCCTTTGTATGCCGATGCTATTACTGCACCAATATTTGATAAAAAAGAATTTGATAGAATAAAGCAAGATGCTATTAACGGGTTACGTTCGCAAGAGTCGCAGCCAGATTATGCCATTGGTAATATGGCAACTCAAATTGCTTTTGCTGGAAGAGATAATGCCAAAAGACCCGAGGGAACAGTAACTACTTTAACAAAAATTACTGCTGATGAAACAAGAGCTTATTACAATTCGGTATGCACAAAAGCTAGAATGCTGATAGTGGTAGTAGGTGAAATTGATAGAGCCGCATTGGAACAAAAAATTTCTGCAATGCTTGCAAATGTACACGAGGGTAAACCATTTACTTTAAAGAAAGAAACGATTGCACCATCTAACAATAGTTTTAAAGCAGAAAAAAAAGATCTTGCCACAAACTATATACAAGGTATTACAAGTGCGCCAGCACCTGGCTCGCCAGACTTTAACGCCTTCAATTTAGCCATGCGTATTTTTTCGCAACGTCATTTTTTAGAAGTAAGAACAAAGAATGGGTTATCGTATGCACCTGGTAGTTGGTTCGACGGAGGTAGTTCTTCATCTGCTAACATTAGTGTATCTACAACCGATCCTAATAAATATATTGGTGTAGTAAAAGCACTCATTAATAAAACAAAAAAAGACGGTTTTACAGATGATGAATTGCGCAATATGAAAACACAATACCTCACTGGTTTTTTTTACCGTCAAGAAACAAACAATGCTCAAGCAAATTCTCTTGTGGCCAATGAAGTGTTGCACAATAATTGGAAAAGAGCAATAACCATAAGCGATGATATGAAGAAAGTATCTTTATCAGAATTAAATGCCACATTTAATAAATATATCAAAAATATGGTTTGGGCTTATCAAGGTAATCCAACTAAAGCAAACGCTACTTTGTTTACAGGAAATTCAAAACCAGATGAACCAAAAATTATTTTACCAAAAACAAAAATTGCAAATAATAAAAAGGGATGATGGTTTTAACTCAATTGCAATTAATATAACTTTTATCGAATCGCTTTTATCTTTATTAAGCATTCTAATTTGTATGCAGTGAAGATAGTTAGCAAAGCATACAATAATTTGTAATAGCACAATATCAAAAATGCATTTGAGCTTTCACCAAAAAATATGCTAGGGCTCAGGCTACGAAGCTGCATTTAATATTAAAGACGATAAAGTTTGCAAAGGCTCGGGCTATGAGGCTGTGCTTAATATTAGATAAGGTAAAATTTGTAGTAAAAATAATTACGATACTTTATATACAATGCTTGCGGTTGTAAAATTTTGCAAAAGCACTGGCTACGAAACTTTACTTACATTGACTTAGCTGCGTATTGCATGCGGTAAAATATATTTATCAAAAAATACCCTGTTGAAACTTTCACGTATTACATAATGATAATGTAATTTAAGATTATCTTCTAGTATTTATTAAAACTAAAAAACGTAACTTCTTTAATCTGCCACAAAAAATTCTAATTTACCAAAGTATAAGATTTATTTAGCCTCATAGTTTTAAATTGCAAATAGACAATTTCTCCTTTTGCAATTTTATTATTGTTTAATGTAAAAGTATTAGATCCTTTTATTAGGGTTTTATTTTCACTTGCCATTAATTGACCATTACTGTTTATCCAATTTATATTTATCGTTTGTGTGTTAGGCGATAAAATATTTACTTCAAAACTATTGTTGTTAACATTGTGTATGGTAGTTACATTTTTAATAATCGTCTCTTTAGTTATAAGCGAAATTTTTACAATGTCTGAATATTTAAAACTGCCATCTTTGTCAATTATTTTTAAACGATAATAAATAAATTCGCCTTTTGTAGTAGGGTTTTTATCTGTAATGTAATAATCTTTACTGGTGCTAGAAAAACCCTGTGCCTTAGCAGTAGTTAGATTTGAAAATATTTGTCCATCACTACTTTTTTCCACTTCAAAATTATCAGTATTTATTTCTTGCTGCGTACGCCATTGTATAGTAACATCAGCATTGTTCAATTGTTTTGCAGTAAATGTAGATAATAAAACAGGAACTACACTTGCATTAGCAACTACTGTTGTACTGTAAATATAGTCTCCTAAGTTTCCCAATCCATTATTTGCGGCATTGCCTACAATATAAAAAGTAATGGGATAAGCAGGAGCAACAGTAGGCGATGTCCAAGTTAAATTATTAAAAGTATAAGATATATCCGATAAAATAGTGGGTGGATTTCTATGCCCAATTTCATCATTAATTACACCAGCATAGGGATTGGTAGTGCTAAAAGTTCCTACAGCTATACCATTTGCATCCACTGCTTTAATAGCAAACCCAAATTTTTCTCTATCTGCTACACCATGAGTTATTATCGTAGAAAAATTATACGATGTACCAAGTGATACGCTTGTTGGTAAACCAATGGTAGCAACGTTTCCGCCACCGCTATTTAATGAAAAACTAGTATGACAACTTACACAAGTACTGCCAGTAACACCAGTATAACCAGTGGGAGCAGCACCAGATGAAACTGGTTTTGTAAAAGAAAAAAATGTAGAAATAATAGCAATTGTAGATACAATCATAAAAATACTGTAAACTAATTTCATAAGATAAAATATAAAGTGACCGGAATAAAATCAAAAAAGCAAAAATCGAACCAAATTCATAATATCTAAAGGACAATATCTTTTGGAATGAAAATATCATCAATAATATACAATTTAAAGCAATTCTTTACTTCAAAATCTTATTTTTTTACTTATTATTTTAAATAAGGCTATCTCATTTTTTAAAAACTCCCTTAAAATTTTTCCTGAAATTTAAATATTCAGGAATAGAAACCGCTTGCACATAACCTTGTGTAGGGTTACGAAAAACATATTCTTGATGATAATCCTCGGCAGGATAAAATTTTGTAAAAGCTACAACTTCTGTAACCACTTTACTTTTATATTTTTTAGAATCGTTTATTCTTTTTATTTCTGCTTCTACAATGGCTTTTTCCGTATCGTTTCTATAAAAAGCTACAGAACGATATTCTGAGCCTTCATCATTTCCTTGTCTATTCAATTGTGTAGGATCCATGCTTGCAAAAAAAGCAGCTACTAATGTTGGGTAAGATATTTTTGAAGGGTCGTAGTAAATATTCACTACTTCTGCATGTCCACTTGTTCGGCTTGCTACTTGTTCGTATGTCGGGTTTGTAGTTTTACCACCGGCATAGCCAGATACTGCATCTCTCACACCATCTAAACTTTGAAAAATAATTTCGGCATGCCAGAAGCAGCCTTCGCCAAATGTAGCTACAGCCTCGCCTTTCATTGGTTTGGTTGAAGTAGCCGTTGGTATATTCAAGTTTTTATTTTGTGATTGTACACAAGAAGTAAAAATGCTGAGAGCTAAAAATGTGCTTACAAAAAATTTCATAGTTTTATTTTTTATTATAAACGGATATTACTATACAAAAGTTTTTTCAAAAATTGTTAAAAGATATACATCTAATTAACAAGTGCATTCAATATAACTCTAAATTAGCGCATCAATAAAATAAAACAATACATTGGAACAAATAAAATCTTTAGACGGTATAAATAATTTCTTTTTTATTGGTGTGGCAGGTGTAGGTATGAGTGCCTTGGCGCAGTTTCTTGTGGTCACGGGAAAGCAGGTAAGTGGTAGTGATCGGTATTTTGCAAAAGATACTTTTAATGAAACACAAGAAAAATTAGAGGCGGAAGGCATAGTTTGTTTTCCACAAAATGGAGGAGGTGTTACTAATAAAATTGAATTGGTAATTGTGTCCACAGCTATAGAAGATACTGTGCCAGAAGTGCATGCAGCAAAACAGTTGGGTATTCCTATTATTATGCGTAGCGATTTGTTGGCGTTGATAGCTGCTACAAAAAAAACGATTGCTGTTGGTGGCACATCGGGCAAAAGTACAACTGGTGGAATGCTTTTTCAAATATTAGAAACTGCGGGTTTAGCACCAGGTATTATAAGTGGAGCAGGTTTGGTAAGTATTATAAAAGAAGGAAAAATTGGTAATGCAAAAGTAGGAAAAGGAGAGTGGTTAGTTATTGAAGCAGATGAAAGTGATGGTTCAATTGTAAAGTACCATCCCGAAATTGGGTTGTTGTTGAACATTGATAAAGACCACCAAGAGATAGATGAATTACTAGATATTTTTACAACGTTTAGAACAAATACCAAAA
>JAYSOC010000214.1:0-11846 GCA_043723285.1 Ferruginibacter sp.
CATTCTGCGCGGCGCTGAGCGTAGTGTTGGTCTCCACCAGCTCCTTGTAGAGCCCGCGATACTCGGCCTGATCGGGGCGCAGCGGACCCATCGTGCCGGTGGGCGTCTGGGCGGCGGCGGTGCTGGCAAGCAGCGCGGTCAGCGCAGCGGTGACTTTGCAACCTGCTCCCATAAATTCAGGTTTTTATTTTAAACGCTCAGATATAGAAGGCTCTGCACCCATAAAAGCAGATTGCGACTTGGTTACAGATACAAGCCGTGGTACTACCATAGAAAAGGGCGATGTAAAAATATCTACCATAGAGCATGTATTGGCCGCATTAGTTGGTAAAGGAATAGATAATTGTTTAATAGAAGTAAGTGGTCCCGAAATTCCAATTATGGACGGAAGTAGCATGCCTTTTACCGAAATAATTACCAATGCTGGTGTGCAAGAACAAGAAGCTGAAAAAATTTGGTACTCATTGGATGAACCCATTTCTTTTTATGATGAAGCAAAAAATGCAGAGTTTACTGCCGTACCTGCCAATGAATATAGAATTACTACATTAATAGATTTTAATTCGCCTGTGCTTGGTACACAACATGCCGATTTAAAACACATCAACGAGTTTAATAAAGAAATAGCCCCATGTCGTACATTTTGTTTTTTGCATGAGTTAGAAGCTTTGCTAGAGCACAATCTTGTAAAAGGTGGCGATATTAATAATGCTATTGTGGTGGTGGACAAACCAATTACGCCCGAAGAAATGGCAAGATTAGCAAAAGCTTTTGGCAGAGAGCATATAGAAGTGGTAAAAGAAGGATATCTCGATAATTTAGAATTGCGTTTTAATAACGAACCAGCTCGCCATAAATTATTAGATGTAATTGGAGATTTAGCTTTGAGTGGTTATCCAATGAAAGCACACATTATGGCCAATAGACCCGGCCATAGCAGCAATGTAGCTTTGGCAAAAATGCTTAAACTACATTTTAAAAAAGCTAGTAAGCAAGTAAACGTTCCGCATTACAACCCTTCACTTGCGCCGCTTTTATCGTTGGAGCAAATAGAAAAAATATTGCCACATCGTTTTTCATTTTTATTTGTAGATAAAATTATTAGCCTGAACGATAGAGAAGTTGTAGGTATAAAAAATGTAACTTTCAATGAGTCTTTTTTTCAAGGGCATTTTCCTGGAAACCCTGTATTGCCTGGTGTTATACAAATAGAAGCATTGGCACAAACAGGCGGCATACTTTGTATAAAATCGCAACCAGAAGGACAGTATGATACGTATTTTTTAAAAATAGACAATTGTAAGTTTAAAGTAAAAGTAGTACCAGGCGATACAATGATTCTTAAAATGGAATTGATGGAACCCATACGCAGAGGCATTTGTATTATGAAAGGCAGCGTTTATGTAGGAAACAAACTCTGTACCGAAGGAGAATTTACAGCACAGATTGTAAAGCGGAGTTAAGGCAATGTGCTAATTAGCTGATTCGATAATTTGCTAATGAATACACGACGAACATTATTAAAAATATCGCACTAAATTAGCAGATTAGCAATATTATCACATTAGCAAATTAACATGATACACCCACACACATACATACACCCAAATGCAAAACTAGCTACCAACGTAAAAGTAGATCCGTTTAGTGTAATACATCCCAATGTAGAAATTGGCGAAGGCACATGGATTGGCAGCAACGTAACCATTATGGATGGAGCAAGAATTGGCAGCAACTGTCGCATTTTTCCTGGCGCAGTTATATCGGCTATTCCACAAGATTTAAAATATGGCGGCGAAGATACCACAGCCGAAATAGGCGACAACACTACCATTCGTGAGTTTGTAACCATTAACAGAGGTAGCAAAGCCACATGGACAACCAAGGTGGGCAACAATTGTTTGATAATGGCTTACTGCCACATCGCACATGATTGTGTAGTGGGCAACAACTGTATCATGAGCAACAACACACAATTGGCAGGGCATGTAGAGCTTGGTGATTTTTCAATATTGGGTGGCATGTGTGCCGTGCATCAATTTGTAAAAGTAGGGCAGCATGTAATTATTAGCGGCGGTTCATTAATAAGAAAAGATGTGCCACCATTTATTAAAGCAGGGCATGAGCCTATTAGTTATGCTGGTGTAAATTCTGTAGGTTTAAAACGCAGAGGTTTTTCATTAGAAAGTATAAACGAAATTTTAAATATTTATAGAATTATTTACAACAAAGGATTAAACACTACACAAGCATTAAATTATATAGAAGAAGAAGTGCCAGCAACAAATGAGCGTGACGAAATTGTAGGTTTCATTAGAGATAGTGGCAGAGGAATAATTAAACGTCATGTAAAAGGTGGCGGGTCGGATGATTAATTTCTATATTGTAAACAATTTTTATTTTTTTGTTTACGGGCTGAATAACCTTGATTGAACTTTAGTGGCGACGCTCCATTCAACAGTAAAACGCTATTGAACTTTTATTATGCATTAGATCCACTTTATCTTTTTTAAATCGATATTCTAAAACAATATTTTCCAGCACTTGAATATTTCTCTACAAAATACAGGCAAGCGTTTCAATAGAGAATGGATTTTTAGAAAATTCAATTATCAATTCCTGCAAGGACAATCTTATGCCATTACAGGAGCAAATGGCTCGGGAAAATCTACACTTTTACAAATAATAGCAGGCGCTACCATGCACAGCGTAGGAACTATTACATACGAACAACAAACAGCAACAACAAACAACAAACAACAAACAGAAAACGAGAAACGAGAAACGAGAAACGAGAAACGAACAACAACAAACAACAAACAACCTGAACTTGCCTACCAACAAATATCCATCGCCGCCCCATATTTAGAATTAATTGAGGAAATGACAGCAAATGAATTTCTTAGTTTTCATTCATCTTTTAAAACACTCACAAAACCTTTTACAGAAATACTAACAGCCGTAGGTTTAGAAAAAGCAGCCGATAAACAAATACGATATTACAGCAGTGGGATGAAACAACGTTTAAAATTAGCCCAAGCTTTTTTTAGCAATACATCTGTTTTATTACTCGATGAGCCCACCACTAATTTAGATGAAGACGGCATTGCTATTTACAAAAAACTCTGGCAAGAGAATACAACTAATCGTCTGGTAATTGTAAGCAGCAACGATAAGGTGGAGTATGAAGAATGTGGGGAGGTTATTGGTATTGGGGAGTATAAGTAGGTACTGCGATTGTAGGTACTCGCCTGCGGCGAGTACAAAATCGTATTCGTCACAGGCGAATACCTACGAAAAAAAATATCTATCCTTTAAAATATTTTAGGGTTTGCTGTGTCTGACACCTAAAAAAGCCAGCTTGTTCATATAAACTGCTTGCAAGTGTCTGACACATTTAAAGAAACTTTGCTCTAAAAATTATAGATGTGCCCTACAAGAGTGTATTCGCCAGAGGCGAATACCAACAAAACACCATTTCTTTTCACTAGTGAGTTTATATCCTTAACGAGGTTTTTTATTTTGCTTTCTTCCAAACTTGTTTCTATCTCCTTTGTTTCTCCATTTTTTAAATCAAGAAAAAATGAAACAGAATTATTCCAATGACTTCTTTTCCTTGGAAGTAAAAAAGCTATGAACATAGCAACTCCAATTTCAGTTTTACTTGATGTAGGTTTTTCTGGAATATATGCCAACTTTATATCTTCAATTAAATAAGTTTCACAATTTGTTTTAAAAAAGAGGGAAGAAAAAGAATTGTCGGATTGTTCAATTCTATCTTCATAAATTGTAATCTTATCATCGCCAAGTGTAAAAATTAGAATGCAGCAGATTATCAATATAAATAAAATAACAGGAGGATTTTCATTGTAAATGGTTGTAAAATATACTACACCAATAACACAGACAAGCCGCAAAACTAAAAACCAAATAAAATCAAAAAAGGAAAAGGCTGTATATAATTTTTTACTCATTGCAAATTAAAATTAGTGGCTGTAGGTACTCGCCTTCGGCGAGTACAAAATCGTATTCGCCGAAGGCGAATACCTACCGCTTCGCTCTAAAAAAACTCTTCATCAATGTCGCACATTCTTCCTCCAACAACCCACCAACCAGTTCTGTCTTTGGATGAAATGGATTAACATAGCCAGTATATTTTCTATATCCATTTTTTTCGTCGGATGCACCAAAAACAATACGACCAATTTTGCTCCAATACAAAGCGCCGCTGCACATAAGGCAAGGCTCAATGGTTACGTATAATGTAGCATCGGGTACATACTTGCTGCCAAGTGCATTGTAGGCGGTTGTTAGAGATAATATTTCTGCATGTGCAGTGCTATCATTCAGCAATTCTACTTGGTT
Organism: Ferruginibacter sp.; assembly: GCA_043723285.1. Lineage (GTDB taxonomy): Bacteria > Bacteroidota > Bacteroidia > Chitinophagales > Chitinophagaceae > Ferruginibacter. The sequence continues at coordinate 4,366 of JAYSOC010000214.1, forward strand.
GTGAGAGCGTGCAATTATTTTATTATTTAAAACTAAAATTGAACCCACTGGCACTTCATCTTTTTCAAAAGCGGTAGCTGCCTCTCTTAATGCAAGGCGCATGTATTGTTCATCCGTCATAGTTGCTTAACTTTAATACAAATTTAGTTAAATAGTAATGGAGCAACTAGAAAAAATGCGTGCCTATTTTGAAAGTGGTGCTACGCAATCTTATGAATTTAGAAAAGAACAATTGCAAAAATTGAAAGCAGCTGTAGTAACGCATGAGGAGGAAATTTATGCAGCATTACACAAAGACCTTCGCAAAAGCAAAGAAGAAACTTATGTAACAGAAAATGGTTTTTTTTTAGCAGAAATAAATAATGCCATAAAAAAATTGAGTGGTTGGATGAAGCCACAAGGCGTGGGCACAAATTTGCTCAATTTCCCCTCTAAAAGTTTTATAATAAGTGAGCCGCTTGGTGTGGTGCTTATAATAAGCCCGTGGAATTATCCATTTCAATTATTGATGACGCCGCTGATTGGCGCTATTGCTGCGGGTAATTGTGTAGTAATGAAACCGAGTGAGCTTGCTCCTGCTACCGAAACAATAATGAAAAAAATTATTGAATCAACCTTTGATAAAAATTATATTTTGTATGCTGCTGGCGATGGCGCAACGATAGTGCCTGAGCTGATGAATAATTTTATTTTTGACCATGTGTTATATACTGGCAGCACAGCTGTAGGAAAAATTATTTATGAATTGGCAGCTAAAAATTTAGTGCCAGTTACGCTAGAACTTGGTGGCAAAAGCCCATGCATTGTAGAGGCAGATGTGGATGTAAAACTTACTGCAAAAAGAATTGTTATGCCAAAATTTAGCAATGCTGGGCAAATGTGTGTAGCGCCAGATTATGTGCTCGTACATGAAAGTGTGAAAGATGCATTGGTGGCAGAAATGAAAAAAGCTTTGATACGATTTTTTGGTGAAGATGCACAGCATAGTGGGTTTTATGGCCGTATTATAAACGAAAGACAATTCGATAGGCTCGAAAAATATTTGAATAATAGTAAAATATTATTTGGTGGCAAAATAGATAAAGCTGATTTGTATATATCTCCAACATTGCTAGAAATAACTAATGTAAATGACGCAATAATGCAAGATGAAATTTTTGGCCCAATATTGCCAATCATCTCTTTTAAAACAATGGAAGAGGCTGTTGCTATTATAAAGCAACATAAAAATCCATTAGCCATGTATGTGTTTACAAAAAATAGCAATAAAGAAAAACAATGGCTCAACGCTGTGGCTTTTGGAGGCGGCTGTGTAAACAATGCAAGTTATCATCTTACAAATCATAACTTACCTTTTGGTGGGCGTGGTACGAGTGGCACAGGTAGTTATCATGGCAAGTATAGTTTCGATACGTTTAGCCATAAAAAAAGTATAATGAAAACATATACTTGGTTAGATTTGTGGGTGAAGTATCCACCATTTACGGGGAGGTTGGGATTTTTTAAAAAGATAATAAGGTAGGGTTTAACAAAAAGTGTTATTGATTTTTGCTTCACAAAAAAGAGTTAGCCACAAAGCCGCAAAGGCACAAAGGAAAAACTTCGTTTTTGTTTTTGCTTCGCAAAAAGTATAAATATTTAGAATTAGAGATTGCATAATAAAAACACGAAGTGTTTTTAACTTAGTGCCTTTGAGCCTTTGTGGCAATAACCCTTTCTGCGAAGCAGAAAAAAAACTTAATAGTAAAAATGATGACAGGTAAACAAAAATTCATACAACTAATCTACCCTGCCTTAGAAAAAATAACAGGTTTATTTAAGATAAACAGCAAAGTGTTATCATCAAAAACGCTCGCTACCACTTCGTTTTACGATTTAAAAGCTGTGATGAATAACGGACAAGAATATGACTTTACAAAATTGAAAAACAAAAAAGTGCTGATTGTAAACACCGCATCTAATTGTGGATATACGCCGCAGTACGATGACTTGGAAAAATTATATGGCATTAATAAAGATATGCTTCAGATTATTGCTTTTCCTGCAAATGATTTTAAAGAACAAGAAAAAGATAATGATGAAGCCATTGCCGAGTTTTGTAAAATAAACTTTGGTGTAACTTTTCCATTAATGAAAAAAGCGGTCGTTATAAAAAGTGATAAACAGAATAATATATTTAACTGGCTTACCCAAAAAGAAAAAAATGGGTGGAATACAAAAGCGCCATCATGGAATTTTTGTAAATACTTAATAGATGAAAAAGGAAACCTAACACATTTTTTTGAAGCATCTGTACCGCCATTGGGTAAAGAAATAGCAAACGCCATAAATAGTTAATGTATGTTTACAAAAGATACCATTGAAAATTATTTTTTGAGTTTTAAGCAAGAGCATCTTTTTTTATTGCTGCTTGCAGGCGCAGCCCTTATAGTAGCTTTAATATTTTATTTTGGTATAAAAAAACATTTTTATAAAGGATTTGCTATACCACTTTTTAGTGCAGCTATGTTATTTTTTATACTAGGGTTTAGTAATTTTAAAAATGCAGATAGGCTCAGAAAAATTTGTGTGTATGATTACGACTTGCACCCAGAGTATTTAAAAACCCGTGAGCTTGTTAGAATAGATTCGATGATGCTAAATGCCAATATTGTTTTTTATGTGAGCATTGTTTTGATGCTAGCTGCTATTGGTATGTTTTTATATTTTAATAAAAAATTGAATCCACAATATTTTAAAGGCGCAGCTGCAGCTTTGTTTTTAATGGCACTTATAAGCGCAATTTCATTTTTTATAATGAAAGAAAAGATGGCAGATTATAAAAACGGAATAAAAGAGTTCACTAAGGAAATAAAAACTACTTAATCTGTTGCACAATAAAAGTTGAAAAAAGATTTACCGATGAAGAGCGGCGGGATAGAAGTGAAAATCCTTTTTTGTGCCTTTGACAAAAAAGATTGTAACGAATAGCCCGAACAAATGTTCAACAAAGGTTTTCGCTCACCGCCAAAAAAATATTAGTCTAAAATACTATAGACTAATCTTGTGTCTAAATTCTAGCTTTCTAATATCTAATTACAGTGGGCAATTTTCATGATAATCTATCAACTCAATTGGTGTTCTTTCAAAACTATAATCTTTGTAGTGTGCAGTAATTTCGTCTAACACTTCGTGTATTTCGCTAGGCTGGTTAAGGGTTACAAGCCGTAGGCGAAAATCTTTTATGCCTGGTAATCCTTTTAAATAATTGGTATAATGGCGGCGCATTTCGTTGATACCTACAATTGGTCCTTTCCAATCTATAGATTTATCGAGGTGTGTTTTGCAAACCGTAATACGCTCTTCTAAAGTCGGTGAAGGTAGTATCTCACCAGTGGTGAGGTAATGTTTTATTTCTCTAAAAATCCATGGATAACCAATGGCAGCACGGCCAATCATAATACCATCTACACCATATCTTTCTTTGTATTCTTTTGCTTTTTGTGGGCTATCAATATCGCCATTGCCAAATACAGGAATGGTAATGCGAGGGTTATTTTTTACTTTTGCAATGAGCGTCCAATCTGCCTCGCCTTTGTACAACTGGCTGCGTGTGCGCCCGTGTATGGATATAGCCGCTACGCCTATGTCTTGCATGCGCTCGGCTACTTCTTCAATATTTTTTGTAGCATCATCCCAGCCCAATCTTGTCTTTATAGTTACTGGTAATTTTGTACCAGCAATTACCGATTTTGTAAGACGCTCCATTAAATTTATATCTTTCAAAACCCCTGCACCAGCACCTTTTAGCGCTACTTTTTTTACTGGGCAACCAAAATTTATATCAATAAAATCTGGATTTACGGCTTCGCAAATAGCAGCGCTTAAACCCATAGCTTCTTCATCGCCACCAAAAATTTGTATAGCAAACGGGCGCTCTTCTTCCGAAAAATCGAGTTTTTTCAAACTCTTCATGGCATCTCTAATCAAACCTTCGCTGCTAATAAACTCGCTGTACATCACATCTGCGCCATTGTCTTTACACACGGCACGAAACGGCGGATCGCTCACATCTTCCATAGGTGCAAGTAATAACGGAAACTCGGGTAATTGTATGTGACCTATTGATGGCATGATAAAAAGTTCAAGGTTTAATGTTTAAAGTTGGGTCTTCATAGATTGACTATTCTACAATTAGCCAACTTTGTGATTATAAATTATACTCAACCACTTATAATAAACTGCCTCATCAAAAAGTGGGAATTGAGTATATTGCGTGCAAATTTACTATTAATTTGGTTCTTCTATAAAAATTGTGCAATTGTTATTTTTGTTAACGAGCCGAAAAGCCTTGATTTAGCTTCATTGGCGACGCTCCGTTCAAGTTCAGTTTTTCAATTTTGCTTTTATTATGCAATAGATTTGCAATAATTAAAATATAAGAATCATTAACTAATTTGATTATGGAGTACAGAAGTATAAAAGGTTTTACAGGTTGGGGGCAGCTGGGGTTTTTGTTTGCGTTTTTAGGACTTGGATTTATTTTGGTATTGATTGTACAGTTATTGTTTACCATGCAAATGTTTCCAGCTGGTAAAACTATTGCAGGTGCCGATGCCACCATGAAAGCAATGATGGCGCCAGAAAATGTTGGTATGGCAAGAGCCATGCAAGTGATAAGCACTTTTGTGCTAATGTTTATACCGGCTGTATTGTGGAATTATTTTAGCAACGGAAAAAGTTTTCACTGGCTAGGTTTTAGCAAACATATAAATGTGTTTCAAATTTTACTTGGCTTTATGATTATGTATGCCGCAGCCATTGCTGCATCGCCATTAGAGGATTTTACAAAATATGTGGTATCGTATTTTCCACGAGTAGATACTGCGGCAAAACACATGGAAGATTTATATGCACAGCAAGCCGCAGCATTGAGCAATTTAAAAAGTATGCAAGAATATATTATTGCATTATTCATCATGGCATTTTTTCCTGCTATGTTTGAAGAAGTTTTTTTTAGAGGCACTATGCAAAATCTTTTGGTACGTTGGTTACAAAAACCAATAGTTGCTATTGTTATTACATCGCTTATTTTTAGTTTAATACATGCATCAATATATTTATTTTTGAGCAGAGCAGTATTGGGTTTTGCACTCGGGCTTATGTTTTACAAAACAAAAAATATTTGGGTAAATATTATAGCACATTTTTTAAATAATGCCATAGCACTATCTATGCTTTATAGTATTAAAATAAGTACAGGCAAGGTGGACTTAGAAAAAATAGACCCTCATGTACACTGGAGCTTGGGTATAGTTGGTATTTTATCGCTGATAGGTTTATTTTTTATTCTTACAAAATACTCTGCAAAAAATAAAGCAAAAATAGAAAGTGAAGAGAGAATGCTTGTAACAGCATCATTACCAAAAGAACCTATTACTCATTTTCAAAATAACTAAACGTGGCTTTAAACAAAGAAGTTTTTAAAACAAGGGCGTTAACGGCGCTAATTTTTGTAGTTGTAATGTTGGGGGGATTGTTCATTAATGGCTATACATTTTTAGCGTTATTTTCTATTATAATGTTTGGTTGCTTATATGAATTTGCAAAAATTATAAAAATAATTAAACCTACTGGCTACAGAATTTACCTAAGCTTAGCATTGCCATACATTATATTACCATTAATAATGCTAATTGGCCTTGGTATTGATTTAAGTAAAAATAATGTTGATATAAAAAAATATTCATCATTAATTCCTTGCGCCATCATCTTCTCTATTTGGATAAACGATACCATGCAATATATTGTTGGGTCGTTAATTGGGAAAACTCCTTTCTCTAAAATATCGCCTAAAAAAACTTGGGAAGGTACCATTGGCGGAGCGGTACTTTGCGTAGTTGTAATGGGCTTGCTCGGTTATTTTTTACCAGTAGCACAATCACTTGCTGTAAAACATTGGGTGGCTATAGCAGCTATCTGTGCTGTATTTGGTACACTTGGCGATTTATTAGAAAGTAAAATAAAACGCCTTGCAGGCATAAAAGATAGCGGCAGTTTTATGCCAGGTCATGGTGGTTTTTTAGATAGGTTCGATTCTTTGCTTGTAGCCACACCATTTGTATGGTTGTATGTGCAGGTTTTTGTAGTATAATTTTTCGTAAATTTGAAAAAACAAAAGTATGCAAACTTCAATGCAAATAGATTTAACATATGACCAAGTGCTTTCTTTGGTAAAACAATTGCCAAAGGAAGAAAAAATTATGCTATCTAAAGAACTTGAAAAGGAAAGCTTTGGAGAGCAGCTTGGAAAGCTATTGGAGGTATTTAAAACAGATGAACTGAGTGAAGAAACGATTAACGAAGAAGTAGAAATAGTAAGACAGCAACGATATGGTAGCAAAAAACATTAAAGTCATATTTGATACAAATGTTTGGGTTAGTTTTTTGATAGGTAAAAGACTTTCTACTATTATTAATTACATAAAAGATTCATCTATCAATATTATAGTTACAGATGAATTATTGGAAGAGATAGTTGATGTAACTGGAAGGGAAAAATTGCAAAAATATTTTACTCTGTTTCATGTTGAATTATTAATAGACCTGCTAAAAACATCCGCAGAAAATATTGTAATTAAGCCAATACATTTTATAAATAGAGACCCAAAAGATAATTTCTTACTAGATTTAATCGATATTTCAAAAGCAGATTATCTTATAACAGGCGATAAAGATTTATTAGAACTCAATCCTTTTAAAACGGCAAAAATCTTAACTCCTTCAGATTTTGAGAAAATAATTACCACCGAATTACTTTAACTTCGCCGTTCCAAAAAATAGCTTTACACCATGACAATACATAAAGAAGGTTACAAATCGATAGCCATTGTTACTATTATTTTTATTGCATTAAATATGCTTATGCGCTGGTTTTTTGCAGCATCATTGCCATGGCTTTGTTTGTTGTTCTTTTTTGTAACCATCGCATTTGTGTTGTTTATTGTTTCTTTTTTTAGAATACCTAATCGTACACTTTCTATAAACGATGGCCAAATTATTTGCCCTGCCGATGGTAAAGTGGTTGTGATAGAAGAAACTGTTGATGAAGAATATTTTAAAGAAAAAAGATTGCAGGTTTCTGTATTTATGAGTCCATTAAATGTACACGTAAACCGCAACCCCATAAGTGGCGAAGTAGTTTACAACCAATACCACAAAGGCAAATATTTGGTGGCTTGGAACCCAAAATCATCTACCGAAAACGAACGCCATTCTGTAGTAATTAAAAAAGGAGATAAAGAGATATTAGTAAAACAAATAGCTGGCGCTGTAGCAAAACGTATCGTAAACTATTTGCAAGTGGGTGCCCAAGTAAAACAAACTGAAGAGTTTGGCTTTATAAAATTTGGCAGCAGGGTGGACTTATTATTGCCCGTTGGCACTACATTAAACGTAAAAATAAACGATGTGGTACAAGGTGGTGTAACGGTAATAGGTAG
>JAYSOC010000215.1:0-1844 GCA_043723285.1 Ferruginibacter sp.
GAAAATTACGAAAATGTAGCTGCCAACTGCCATAAAATACCAACAGATAAATTTAATAGAAGATTAACTGAACCCGAAGAAATAAAAGCTATTTTGCAAAAAATGGAAACGAAGGTTCGTGTTATAAACCCAAACGTGAAATTTATTTATACCATAAGTCCTGTGCGCCACCTGAGAGAAGGTTTTGTAGAAAATAACAGAAGTAAAGCAGCGCTCATACAAGCGGTGCATGCAATTACAAACGATAGTAATGTTTTTTATTTTCCTGCCTATGAATTGGTAATAGATGATTTGAGGGATTATCGTTTTTTTGCTGAAGACCTTGCGCATCCTAATTATGCGGCTACAAATTATGTTTGGGAAAAATTTGTACCAACAGTTATTGATTATGCTTCGCTACAACTAATGGAAAAAATAAATGAAATAAATGCGGCTATGAATCATAGGGCGTTTAATCCTACATCTGAAGCGCACAAGACATTTTTAACTACAAATTTTTCTAAAATAACTAAGTTGAAAGAAATGTATCCATATATAAATTTTAATAAAGAGTTGGAATATTTTCATTAGTTTTTACAAAGAAAATCTTTCTAAAATATCCATTGCCTTTTCTGCATCTTTTTTATCTACAAAAATATGGTCGTGATAAAATGCTGCTACAACATTACAACTAATATTTTCTTTTGTTAATGCAGTAGAAAATGCAGCTGTTAAACCTACAGCTTCTAAAGATGAATGCACAGTAAGCGTAATCCATGAAGCCACAAAAGAGTAGGAGAGATGTAAGCTGTCGGCTAATTCTTTTTTTACAATAATGGTAGTGCCTTCTGTTTCTTTAAATGACATTATTATTTCTTCAAAATTAATTTTGTTGGTAGCTACACAAAAAACAAATTCACCTATGTTAAGCAAAGGTTTCATCGTTTTTAACAGTACATCTAAATTATTTTCTCCTTTCATTTTCTATTTTAATGTATTCTGTCACCTCTTACTTCCACGCTATTCATGAGTTTTTTTTCAAAAGCCAACCATTCTGCCCATCTTTTTCTTACTACTTCTTTTGGTAAATAATGTTCGGCAAGATTTATAAACAGTGTGTAATGACCGGCTTCACTCTCCATAAATTTTCTGTAAAATTTACGCATGTAATCATCATCAAGCCCTTCGCTTAATCTTTTAAAACGCTCACAACTTCTTGCTTCTATGAGTGCCATTATGAGCATTTGATCTAAAAAATGCTGATCTCTGCTACCACCTTTTATTACAAATTTTATGAGCTCGTTTACATATACATCTTTTCGTTGACGCCCAAGTGTTAGACCACGTTTTTTTAATTCTGCTAATACTTGTCTAAAATGCCCCCATTCTTCGGTTACTATTGGGCTTAGTTCTTCTACTAATAATTCTTTTTCCGAATTTTTTTGAATGAGTGTAATGCATGTTGTTGCTGCTTTTTGCTCGCAATAAGCATGGTCTGTTAATATTTCTTCTAGTTGTATTTCGGCAAGGTTTACCCAGCGTGGATCTGTGGGAAGTTTAAGACCAAGTATATTTTTTACATCAATATTTTCCATTGGGGCAAAGATAGATTGAAAATGAAAAGAATGGCAAATTGGAGCTTTTTTAATGACAAAAAGGCTGCTCGAAAACTTATAAGGTTTTATTTTGTTTCGCTTAATTATTGTTATCTGCAAAAAACTTATAGGTTTACAAACACTCTGATAATTGAAGAAAATGGATTTTTAAAAACAGCTTTGCAAATGATATGGTTGCGAAAATGTTAAAGCGCTTGCATAATAAATGTTGAATAAAGATTTACAGCTGATAATCTACGCCCGATAGAA
>JAYSOC010000216.1:0-1839 GCA_043723285.1 Ferruginibacter sp.
GTATTCGGATATTGTTACTTTCCAAAAAAATGAACTAAGCAAGCCTACTATACAAAGCAATCCGTTTACCTCAGCATTGAAAATACAATTACCAGCAAATGCAAACAAGGTACAATACAAATTGTATGAAGCTACAGGAAGTATTGTTTATAAGAAAAATGGTTTTGGTAATATGGCACAAATTGAAAGCCTAAATCTAGGATTTTTAACAAATGGTGTTTATGTTTTAGAAATAAACATAGATGGAATGATACATACGGAGAAAGTAATAAAATATTAAGGGCTTTCATACGCTACAATAAAAGCTGATAAAAGATTAAATGGGCTCAGTTTTATTTAATGGGGAGTAAAATTATCTTTGTAAGAAATTACACTTGATGGACATTACATTATTATCGCATTTTTTGCCAAAAGGTTTGCTAGAGCATTTCACTATTACCTCTATAAATGAAATAGAGGATACTGTATTAAAAGAAAAATATTTTGAAATAGAATTAGAAGAAAATAATATTTTGCTCAAATCAGATGCTACTGAATATGAATCGAAAGGGTATACGGAGATAACCTTACAAGATTTTCCGATACGAGGTAAAGCAGTTTATTTAAAGATAAAGCGTCGTCGTTGGCGTCATAAATTACGATCAAAAGAAGTAGTAAGAAATGATTTTTCCTTTGTATCCGTTGGCTCTGGTTTTACCCAAGAGTTATCGGATTTTTTAAAAGGTACAGGTAAATACAAGGGTTGATACCATTACAAATATCAGTAGTTACTTTGGTGTAAAGCCAAATAAACTACGACGTCATTACAAAAAATATAGTAGTGGTTTTGCAGATTGGGGACAGAGAGTGCATGCAGAGGATTATATGCTTTTTCCTGAAAATATTGGACCATATTTAAGTATTGATGAAGTCTCTTTATCGCAAGGAGAACTTTATACATTTGTAACCAATAAAGCAGGCAAAGGAAAAGCCGGAACACTAGTTGCTTCTATCAAAGGAACATTATCAAAAGATATAATAAAAACCCTCTTAAAACTCAGTGAGAGTGAACGTTTAGCAGTAAAAGAGGTAACACTAGATATGGCAAAAAATATGGAAGCAGCAATAAAAATAGCCTTTCCTACAGCCACTTTGGTAACAGATCGTTTTCATGTCGTAAAGCTTGCAATGGATGCCTTGCAGCACATAAGGATAAATAAAAGATGGCAAGAATTAGATATAGAAAATGAAGCTATAGCACAAGCAAAAAAAGACCAAGTAAAGTATATTCCATTTGTGTTAGAAAATGGGGATAGCCCTAAACAATTATTGGCAAGATGCAGATATATTTTAGCAAAGAAAAAAGACAATTGGACAGAAAGCCAAATGATAAGAGCAACACTTCTTTTTAAAAGATACCCAGAACTTGAACATGCCTATCACCAAACGCTTGCCTTCAGAAATATTTATGAAGACAGAATAATAGCATCAGCCAAAACAAGATTTACAAATTGGATAGCAGATATCATTAATAAAGAAGTAAAAGAATTTTACACAGTAGCAAACACCGTAAAACATAATCTAGACAATATCCTTAATTTTTTTATAAATCGAAATACAAATGCTAATGCAGAATCCTTCAACTCTAAAATAAAATTGTTTAGAGCAAATCAAAGAGGTGTAATTGATATTACGTTTTTCTTGTTTAGATTAAGCAAACTTTTTGCTTAGTCCCCACTAAATTAATGTGAGCCGACAATTCGAAATGAAAATTTATGAAATCTTACTTTAGAAATATTTTAACAACTATATTTTTTGGAGTTATTTGTGTAAAAACAGTAGCACAAAATACTAGCTTGC
>JAYSOC010000217.1:0-1836 GCA_043723285.1 Ferruginibacter sp.
AAAGAAACAAACGATATCGTAGTTTTTTGCAATTGCTTTTTTAATATCATTGCTAATTACATTGTATAATACCGGCGTAGCATATTCGCATTTGTTGTTTTTAAGCCAGTTGGTTATTTCGCTATCGAAAGATTGAGAGCATGGGTACAAGAATTTTTCGTGCTCTTTGTGTTTATTTTTTACATCAAATAAACTTTTATTTGTACCATCAGCACCATAAAAAACTTTGCGCTTTCTATATAAAATAAATTTTTGAAGATAAAGTGCAACTGCTTCTGTAATGCAGAAATACTTAGTTTCTTGCGATACGTTAACTTTCATTTCTTCACAAATACGAAAAAAATGATCTATTGCATGACGACTAGTAAATATAACAGCTGTATAGGCAGCAATATCTATTTTTTGCTTACGAAATTCTTTCGCAGCTACACCTTCAATAATAATAAATGGAAAATAATCGACCGTAACATTATGCTTACTAGCAAGCTCAGAATAGGGCGATTTAGCTCCTTCCGGTTGTGCTTGTGCAATCAATATTTTTTTAACCTTTTTAGCTGGTAAAACTTGAGGCATTTCTGCTTTTTTTAGCATACAGATTTTTTCTTACAGGCAGCAAAATTACGCTTTAATTCCGAAATATAATACAACAGCTTTGTAAATTAATGCTATCGGAAGCACTTCTAAGGCAATGATATATAACAAAAAATGAAACCCGCTTATTTTTAATCGGTTTTGAAGAAGGGAATAAGCCCGAAAAAAACGAATGATAAATAAGATTGCTATAAATATAAAAGAAATTAACATTGCATAAGATGCTATTTGATATTTACTAAAAGCCATGAAAGTAATAATGGGCAACAAAAAAATTCCAATTACTTTATTTAGCAAGAAAATAATAAAAATATATGTATCAGCCTCGGCTATATAATTGGAAACCCAGCCTGTAAATTTTAAAGAGAGATATTTTACCAAATAAGCAATTGCCACAGCTGCAACGCAAACAAAAAGTACATACCAATCTAGGTTTTCGTGGCTGGCATAAAAATAATGTAGCAAGAAATACGAATATAACCCTGTAGTAATTACAAAAAAAAGATTAAAAATAAGGGATGGTATTTTTGCTTGCTCTAATTGATCTGTGAGTTGGTTTTGCCTAAGAGAAGTATTAAAGAAAACCCTAAATAAGGTATTAAAATATCGGCTATACAAAGTGCGAGTAATACCAAGCGCCAAAAATAGAAATAGAATTAAATAGAAAAATGCCTGTTTATTATCAGCCGTTTTGGGAACGCTATTTAGTGCCTGTGCTGTTCCTTTTGCATTTATTAAAAAATTGCTGTCTAGTAAATTATTATAAATATTTATAGGTTGTTTTAATGGCTCAATTGCAGGCGCCACAGGCTGTGGCGCATTTACGACTTGTGCAAATGAGCACATAGGTACAAAGAAAAATAAAAAAGTTGCTATTACAAAAGCCTTCACAATTAGAAAAGATTTATGGCAAAAATAAGTAGTTGAATGGCTAAAAAGAATTTTAAAAATAATTGATATACCCAAAATGAATTTTTGACGCTTGCCTAATATTAAAAGGAACATCGTTTCTTTTTCCCAAAGCAAGGCTAAGGTTGAGCAAACCAGCTTTTGTTTCATATACAATACCCACACCTGCACTCGTAAAAAAATTATTACTAATGATGCTTTGATATGTCGTTTTTGTATTACCCGCATCTACAAAACCAAATATGTACGAATTGAGACTTGTTAAAAATCGATATTCTGCTGTGAGCACTGCATATTGTGTAGCATAAATACTTTCTTCATCAAACCCTCGTAAAA
>JAYSOC010000218.1:0-4555 GCA_043723285.1 Ferruginibacter sp.
GAAAAAATTGCTGAAGCTTATTTTGATGGAAGAAAAGAAGATGCTTTATTGTTGTTTGAACAAGTAAAAACCAATCACCTAGAAGTAGTGAAATATTTGTTGGTTACCAATTGGAAAGCGGCAGAAGATCAACTAAAAAATTTCTTTACCGAAATAGAATGGATGCTGCACGATAAACCAGTGCGTCAATACGATTATTATTATGATCAAATTGTGTGTTGCGGAGAGTTGTTTAGCACTTGCATTGTAGCACATTATTTATCAGAGCAAAAAGTGCCCACACAATGGATGGATGTACGAGATATTTTTAGAACCGATAATAATTTTAGAGATGCTGCAGTAGATTTTGATTTTACAACTGAAAAAATAAATAGCGATATTCTGCCTTTATTTTCTACAAACGATGTGGTGCTTACCCAAGGTTTTATTGGCTCTACAGATGAAAATGAAAGCACCACCTTAGGGCGTGAAGGCAGTGATTACTCCGCCGCTATTTTTGCCAATATTTTGCAAGCCGAAAACCTTACCATTTGGAAAGATGTACCAGCTGTAATGAATGCTGATCCAAATAAATTTAAAGATGCAGTAAACATTCCATTGCTCAATTATACAGAAGTTATAGAAATGGCATATTATGGTGCGCAAGTTATTCACCCAAAAACGATAAAGCCGCTGCAAAATAAAAACATACCATTATTTGTAAAAAGTTTTTTAGATACGGCTTTGCCAGGCACAATTATTAATGGAGATAAAGCCGCAAACCTGCCTCCTATTATTGTTTTAAAAAACCAACAAGTGCTCATACATTTTCGCTCAAAAGATTTTTCTTTTATGGAAGGCAAAGCACTGGGGCAGTTGCATAAAATATTTAATGTTGTAAAACTGCAGCCTAATCTTACACAAAACACAGCCATATCTTTTGTATGTTGTTTTGATGGGCATGCAGAAAAAACGGCTGAAATAGCAGCACAGGCTTCGCTTTTGTTTGATGTGGACGTAGAGAGAGATTTATCGTTGCTCACGATAAGGCATTATGATGAAGCAACTATTAAAAAACTTACCGAAGGAAAAAATATTATTTTGGAACAGAGAACACCTGAAACATTGCAAGATGTTTGCAGGAATTGATGTAAAAAACGGATGCCAACTTTTAAAAAGTTGGCATCCGTTTTTTTTATAAGTTCAATCCATTAATTCAACACATACTCCCCTTTCTTATTCACCATTATTATTGGCAATTCTTTTTTCATTTCAAAATAATCAAACACTTGTTTAATATTATTGTTAAACAACTGTAGCTCTTTATTATCCTTCATTGCAACTTCTAAATATGCTTTTGACTTTGATACATTGTATTTTATTGGAAATACATGAACAGGAATAAATTCTTCGCCTTGACTATGCACACTATTTGCTAAAAAATATAATTCCTCAATAGGCGCATCGGTAATAGGAATACAGCCTGTAGAAACACAATTGCCATGAATGTAAATGGCACTGCCAGGTCTGCTTTGATCTGCCAAAATTTTATCCGATGCATTTGGATAATTTAAACCTAATGCCAAATGATAATTGCTGTTAGGATTAAATTCGTTGATATAATAAAAACCTTCGGGTACTTGATAATCTCCTTCAGCTCTTTTAGGTCCAGTAGAACCGCTTTGTTGGCAAACTTTATAAGTCTTAAATAATTTGTAAGGTTCCTTAGTGCTAGATTTTACCCAAACTTCCAATTGCCTATCGTACTTAAACGAGCGCAAGTACATGGCTTCTGGCGGGTAAGCCAATTTTTGTTTTTCAAATTGTTTTTTAAGAGAATCTTCTAATTTAGAAATTACTTCGGTCGATTTTAAAAACGGTTTTACAGGAGCACCAGGTTGCGCCAAGGCATTTAAAGATATAAATGCTACAACTAAAAATAAACAGGCAAGTTTCCGCATAAGGTTTTTCACAAATTTTAAACAGCTATGAAATCATATTATTAACGCTAAAATATCAAAAAAAATTAAGTAGTGCTGTTAAAAATATTATATAAAATCAAAAAGTTGACAATCAAGTCCTAAAAAATTGCTTAACCCTTAAAATTTATTATTCTAGTCATAAAATTATTCATTATCCATCAAAATCTATCCACAGAGATGACATCTTTTAAAAAGATGTCATCTCTAACACTAACAATTTAACAATAAAACAATATAACATTACACCCTATAAATTTCCCCTCGCATCCTGCTCTCTCTCCAATGCTTCAAACAATGCTTTAAAATTTCCTTTGCCAAAACTCTTTGCACCCTTACGTTGTATAATTTCAAAAAAAAGTGTTGGTCTATCTTGCAATGGTTTGCTAAAAATTTGTAACAGGTATCCTTCCTCATCTCTATCTATCAAAATGCCGAGCTTTTGCAATGGTGCTAAGTCTTCATCAATTTTACCAACTCTATCCAATACATCTGCATAATAACTTGCCGGAATTTTTAAAAACTCAACGCCTCTACTTTGCAAATCTGTAACTGTTTCAATAATATTTGCCGTAGCAATGGCCACGTGTTGCACACCTTCGCCATTATAAAAATCTAAATACTCTTCTACCTGACTTTTCTTTTTTCCTTCGGCAGGTTCGTTTATCGGAAACTTTACAAAACCATTGCCATTACTCATTACTTTGCTCATCAGTGCAGAGTATTCTGTAGAAATATCTTTATCATCAAATGTCAAAATATTTTTAAAGCCCATCACCTCTTCATAAAATTTTACCCAAGGATTCATCTGGTTCCAATCCACATTCCCAACACAATGATCTACATACAACAACCCTGTAGATGCAGGATTATACAAGCTTTCCCATTTTTTAAAACCAGGCATAAAAATACCTTTGTAGTTTTTTCTTTCTATAAAAAGATGCACTGTTTCGCCATAAGTATGTATGCCGCTCATTACAATTTCGCCATTATCATCGGCTAATTTTTTTGGCTCAAAATAACTTTTACCACCACGTTTTGTTGTTTGGTCCCATGCATCTGTAGCATCATCCACCATCAATGCAAGCACCTTCACACCATCGCCATGTTTGCTCACATGTTTTGCAATGTCGTGGTCTTCACGCAGTGCAGTCGTTAAAACAAACGTGAGTTTATTTTGACGAATTACATAACTCACTCTGTCCATCAAGCCCGTCTCTGGCCCTGCATAGGCAAGGCTTTGAAACCCAAAAGCAGTTTTATAAAAATTGGCAGCTTGTTTTGCATTGCCTACATAAAATTCTACATAGTCCGTGCCTTGCAATGGCAAAAAATCTGTAGTTGTTTTTTCTTCTGATAATATTGTTGATGTTTCCATGATGATTTATTTATTTATTTGGTGAACTAAGGCAGCAGCTATGGTCAACATCGTTGTGTCACTCACTTCATCGGCATACCATTATTCATCTTTCATTATGCAATAGATTGTAAAATAGATTATCTAATAGATTGTGCAATATTAACAGCCATCCATTGCAAGCACTTCCATGAGTAGATTGTAGTTGGTGCGCTTGTCTGTAAAAATTTTATGAGCGTAGTCGAGTGTCATTGGGTACAAATTTAAACATAATTCTGTTTCAAAATCAAGAACTACAATAGTTTTCTTATTGAAATTAGGGTGCTGAATTATTTCCTTTAAATATTTTATTGTATCCTATGTCTGACACCTATAAAAAGACAGTGTGAGTGTGTTTGTGAGGTGTCTGACACATTCAAAAACACCTTGGTTTTATAAAATTTAGTTGCAGTCTTCAATAAAAGTGTCAGACACAGTGAGCGCTTTAATCATTTATGGTTACTAAAATTTTATTTTATAAAACTTAAATTCCAAAATTTGTCCAACTTCAGCGTAGTCGGGTGCCATTGTATACAAGTTTAAAGAAAATTTCAATTCAAAAACTTACCAATATAAAACCTCGCCAACTTATATTTGCAATAAATAATAACAAATGTTAAAAGCAGGCATACTCGGTGGCGGACAATTAGGTAGAATGCTTTTACAAGCAGCAGCAAATTATCCAGTAGAAACTTTTGTAATGGAAAACGATGCACACTGTCCAGCTGCGCATCTTTGCCATCATTTTACAATAGGCGATATCACCAATTTTGATGACGTATATAATTTTGGCAAAGCTTTAGATGTGCTTACCATAGAAATTGAAAATGTAAACGAAGATGCATTACAAAAATTAGAAGATGAAGGCGTAAAGGTTTTTCCAAAACCATCTGCCTTAAAAATTATAAAAAATAAAATTACCCAAAAAGAATTTTACAAAGCCATAGAAGTACCATCTGGCGAATTTGTAGTTACATACTCAAAAGCAGATTTAGAACAACACAAATTTTTTATACCAGCGGTGCATAAAATTGCACATGGCGGTTACGATGGCAAAGGTGTGTTAATCATAAAAACAGAATCTGATTTTACCCATGCGTTTGACTCAGCAGCAGTTTTAGAAAAAATGGTGGATATAAAAAAAGAAATATCTATGATTATTGCAGTAAGCCAAACTGGCGAAACCGTAATATACGAACCA
>JAYSOC010000219.1:0-11734 GCA_043723285.1 Ferruginibacter sp.
TTATGAGATGACTGGCGAGGGAATGCGACCAGTTTTAAACCCATCTGAAATCTTAATAACCCAAAAAGAAGACGAACTAAGTGGAATTGCCATTGCTGCAACGATTGAAGGTATGCGCCCGCTTTTGATAGAAACACAGGCATTGGTTACCCAAAGTGTGTACGGAACGCCCCAAAGAACAGTTAGTGGATTCGATCTGAGGCGTTTACAGCTACTTTTGGCGGTATTGGAAAAGCGTGGTGGGTTTCATTTTGGTGTAAAAGACGTATTTATAAATATAGCAGGGGGTATAAAAGTGGAAGACCCAAGTATAGATTTGGCAATAGTTTGTGCTTTATTGAGTAGCTATGAAGATGTGCCGCTGCCACAAAAAGTTTGTTTTGCTGGCGAAGTTGGACTTAGTGGAGAAATAAGGGCCGTAAATAGAATTGAACAACGCATAGCCGAAGCAGAGAAATTGGGCTTTGAAAAAATTATTATTTCAAAATACAATGCCAAGAGCTTGGGTAAATTGAAATTTGGGATAGAAGTGGTTACATTGGGGAAGGTAGAGGAGGTTTATCAGTATTTGTTTTAGGGTTTCGGTCTTAGCTAAGAGATCGAAGGAGAAAAAGAGAAGAACGAAAGTCCTGAAAAAAGTTTGGTTAGTAAGAGATATTGAAATGTTTTTTATTTTCACATTGCGAATTAATTGAAGAGTACACATATTTATATTTATAAAACCAAACTCTTTTTCTCTTTTGACCTCTTAGCCAAATTTTAAATATGCCTTTCCTCAAAACCCTCTTCCAAGCTGCCACACACTTGTTTTACCCACATATATGCACGGGCTGCGGGAGCGATTTATTGAAACCGAAGGATTTACTTTGCCTGCAATGCATACACGAACTACCACATACCGAATTTGAAAAATATCCCAACAATCCCATAGAACGAATATTTTATGGAAGACTGCCGATAGAAAATGCGCATGCAGGTTTTTATTTTTCTAAAGGAGAATTGATGCAAACACTCGTGCACGATTTTAAATACAAAGGCAATAAAGATATTGGTATTTACCTCAGCAAAATGATGGCTGAAAAAATGATGGAAAGTGGACGATTTAAAAACATAGATTACTTGATTCCACTACCATTGTTTGCAGATAAAGAATTTAAAAGAGGCTTTAACCAAGCAAAAATAATATGCGATGGCATGAGTGAAGTGATGAATTTGCCTGTGCTTGCTAATAATGTAACCCGTATTCGTTTTACCGAAACACAAACCAAAAAGCACAGAACAGAACGATGGGATAATGTAGCAGAAAGTTTTATGGTACAAAATCCTGAGCATTTGCGCAAGAAACATCTTATGCTTGTAGATGATGTAATAACAACAGGCGCTACAATAGAAGCTTGTGCGCAAAAAATAGCAGCAATAGAAGGCACAAAAATTAGTATTGTAACTTTAACCACCGCCACTAAATAATTTCATTGTAGATTTGTTTTAATGAAAAATTTATTTCAATTCGTAGTAATTATATTTTTAAGCTTCTGCATATTTTCTTCTTGCAAAAAAGACAGCTTTATTACAAGTGCAGATGCTCGCTTAAGCACATCTGTAGATAGTTTAAAATTTGATACCGTTTTTACAACTACAGGTTCAATAACCAAATCGTTTAAAATTTTTAACAACAATGAACAAAAGCTATTGCTGAGTAAAATAAAACTCGGCGGAGGCGCTACATCTGCTTTTAAAATGAATGTAAATGGTGCAGCCACTACAGAATTAAATAATGTAGAAATAGCAGCAAACGATAGCATTTATATTTTTGTAACAGTAACGATAAACCCAACCGCAGCAAACCTTCCATTCGTTATTAGCGATAGCGTTTTAATAGATTTTAATGGCAGAAATACAAAAGTAAATTTGGAAGCTTATGGGCAAAATGCCATTTTTATTAGGAATGGATTGATAGTAGGAAATGTAAATTTTACCAACACATTACCTTATGTAATTCTTTCAGGATTGCAAGTGGCAAGCACTGGCTCACTCACAATAAACGCTGGAACAAAAATGTATTGCCATGCAGATGCTCCAATAATTATAGATGGTACACTAATATGTAATGGTACAAAACTACAACCCGTTATTTTTGCAGGAGATAGATTAGATGACCCTTACAAAGGCTTCCCAGCATCGTGGCCTGGTATTTATTTTAGAAACACAAGCAAGGATAATTTTTTACAATTTACCAATCTGATAAATGCATATCAAGCCATAGCTGTATTACAACCTTCTGTAAATACTAATCCAAAATTAATTTTAAAACAATGCATAATCGATAATAGTTTAGATGCAGGATTGCTTTTCACAAACACAAATGTGGTAGCAGAAAATTGCCTCATTAGCAATTGTGGTAGAAATGTAGAAGCAAATTATGGTGGCACTTATTCATTTACACATTGTACCATTGCAGCGTATTCCAATAGCTACATACTGCATAAAAGACCTTCTATATATTTAACAGATGCAAATGATGCCAACCAAACATCTTCACTAAATGCATTATTAAGAAATTGTATTTTTTATGGTGATGCAGGTTTTGTGGAAAACGAAATACTAACAAAAAAAACTGGCACTACTTTTAATGTAAATATTGATCATTGTTTGTATCGTGCAGTTGCCGACCCTACAAACACAACTATAAATGTATCTATAAAAAACATTGACCCTTCTTTTGATAGTGTTGATAATAGCAGACGTATTTATGATTTTAGGATTACAAAAAATCCATCTGCAGCAGGCATAAATAAAGGAGTAGCTACATCTTTGCTGAAAGATTTAGATGATAAGAATAGAAATGTAGGCCTACCAGATATTGGTGCCTACGAAAAACCTTAATCATCATTACAACGTATCTTTGCAAAAAATAACATCAATGATAAAATTAATTATTGCCGCCGCCGTTATGGTAAGTTGCGCACAAGCAAACAGTCATTCTACCAATACAACTATTACTGAACCTACAAAAGACAGTGTAACATCCATCCATACTTTTTCTGTAAAAGCACTCGATGGTAGCACCATAAACTTTGCAGATTTTAAAGGTAAAAAAATATTAATTGTAAATACGGCATCTAAATGTGGTTACACACCACAATACAAAGATTTAGAAGCATTGTACGAAAAATACAAAGACAAATTAGTAGTAGTTGGTTTTCCTGCAAATAATTTCATGAGTCAAGAGCCAGGCACCAGTACAGAAATACAAGAATTTTGTACAAAAAATTATGGCGTTACTTTCCCAATGGCTGAAAAAATTTCGGTGAAGGGAGATGATATGGCACCAATTTATCAATGGCTGACTAGCAAAGCAAAAAACGGTGTATTAGATGCAAGCATAAAATGGAATTTCAATAAATTTTTGTTGAACGAAAAAGGAGAAGTGATAGCAAAATTTGATAGTGGTACAAAACCAATGGATGAGGAGATTGTTGGGAAGTTGTAAAATTATTATTCAATAAATTTAAATCCATCATAGCATTTGTTATGGTGGATTTTCATTTATAAATTATCATGAAATAATTTCTTAATTTGCACACTTGCACATTTTCTCATTTTCACATTTAAAAAATGCAATTCTCCCAAGTAATAGGCCAACAAGACCTAAAAACGCAGCTCACCCAAATGATACAGCAAAACAGGCTTAGCCATGCGTTGTTGTTTTTGGGCAAAGAAGGTAGTGGCGGTTTGCCATTGGCACTTGCATTTGCACAATACATTACTTGCGAAAATAATCCGCTGCAAGCCAGCAGAAAAAAAACCGCCGCACCAGTAGCAGAAGTATCATTATTTGGCGAAGAACCAGCAGCAGTAATAGAAGAAAAAGATTTTATAGATGCATGTGGCGTTTGTTCTGCATGTACAAAAGCTACCAAACTCATTCATCCAGATATACATTATTGCTACCCCGTTATCCCACGCAAAAGTGGCGACAAACCCATTAGCACCGATTACATTGTGGAGTGGCGAGACTTTATCAACAAAACGCCTTATGGTAATGCGTTCGATTGGTTGCAAAGCATTAATGCAGAAAATAAGCAAGGCAATATCACTTCTGATGAGTGTAATGATATCATCCGCAAAATGAGCCTGAAAAGTTTTGAAAGTGCTTATAAAATTCTCATTATTTGGATGCCCGAAATGCTTGGCAAAAACGGAAATAAATTATTAAAACTTATTGAAGAGCCACCGCCAGATACTTTATTTATGCTTGTTGCGGAAAACGATGCACTCATTTTACCAACCATTTTATCTCGTACGCAACTCATAAAAATTCCTATTTTATCGCCTGCGGATATTGCCACAGCATTGTCTAATAACGAAGCCGCACCAAGCCACAAAGCTGCACAAATTGCCAGCACTTCCGAAGGCAATTACCACGAAGCGCTGCAACAATTGCAACATGCCGAAGACGATTATGAGGTTTTGCTGCGAGATTGGCTCAATAGCATCATAAAAAGTGGCCCAGCTGCTCAAGTAAAATGGATTGAGGAAGCCGCTAAGCTTGGGCGTGAAAAACAGAAGCAATTCTTAAAATATTTTACCCATATTTTGCAACAAAGTATTCGCCTAAGTATAATACCAGCGCAGAATACAGACAGTGCCAACATCGATTTTGCCATGCGTTTCAACAAGTTGTGCAACATAGAGCAGCAACAAGCCATAGCCGAAGAATTGGACAAAGCCGCCTACTATATAGAGCGAAATGCCAACGCAAAAATGCTTTTTCATGCCCTCACCATAAGGTTATACCATATTATTAGCAACAAATCGCTAATTTTGATACAATAGGTTAAAAACAAATTTTTCAAATTTGATTTTTGTTGACCAAACAAAGAAGCAGCAATATTCAGCTTCGGTGGCGTCGCACATTTCATCTTTGGTACTACTATTTAGCTTTTTCCACGTAGTATGGCAAATTCAAACCACTACACCAAATAGGAATATGCTTTTTAGAGGAAAATGATTGCTTATTTATTTTTGCAATATGAAGTTCGTAGATATTAAAAATGATGTTGCTTTCCGTAAAATATTCGGGAATGAAAATAGGAAAGAAGTACTCATTTCTTTTCTAAACGCTGTACTATTATTTGAAAATGAAAATACAATTGTAGATGTTGATATTTTGACACCTTACCAACTTCCAGATATTAAAGGTGGAAAAGTAACTATAGTGGATGTAAAAGCAAAAGACCAAAAAGGAAAGACTTATATTGTAGAAATGCAAGTAGCAGAAGTGGAAGGTTTTGATAAACGAGTGTTGTATTATGCATCAAAAAGTTATTCAGCAC
The DNA here is from genome assembly GCA_043723285.1 of Ferruginibacter sp. Taxonomy (GTDB): domain Bacteria; phylum Bacteroidota; class Bacteroidia; order Chitinophagales; family Chitinophagaceae; genus Ferruginibacter. The sequence continues at coordinate 5,337 of JAYSOC010000219.1, forward strand.
AAATAGAAAGAGGAGACGATTATGAAAAATTAAACCCTACTTATTTTATTGGTATATTAGATTTTGAAGTTACCCAAAACCCAAGTTATATTAGCAGACATACTATAACCGATGTAGATACAGGTGAGCAACTCATAAAAGATATTGAATTTAATTTTATAGAATTACCCAAGTTTAATAAAAAAGAAGATGAATTAAATACAGTAATTGAACAGTGGGTTTATTTTATAAAAAATGCAGAGAATATAAATGTGATACCAGAGAATACAAAAGACAAAGGTTTGAAGTTTGCTTATGAAGATGCAGATAAGCACAATTGGACAAAGCTAGAGTTAGAAGCTTATGATTATGTCTTTATGAGAGAGCAAGATGAAAGAGGAAAATGGGCTTTGGCAACAAAGAGAGCATTGAAAGAAGGAGTACAGGAATCAATGGAAAACACAGCAAGAAAATTATTAAAACTAGGTGTTTCCGTAGAAATTGTTTCAGAAAGTACAGGACTTTCAATTGAACAGATAAAAAAATTAGCAACAGAATAAATATATAAAAGCACATTTTTTGTTTGGCAAATTTGTGTATAAGATTAACAATTTTTCATCAACTTATCTTACTCAAAAAAGTGAGATTCAAAATATATAAAATGGCTTGTGGAAGTTGCGGAACAGGAACACCAGGCGGTTGCCAAAGCAAGGGCAGTTGCAGTACAGGTGCTTGTAACAGAATGAATGTACACGATTGGTTAGCTAACCTACCCTTTTCGGATCCCGAAAGTAATTGCCGCATTGTAGAAATAAGTTTCAATAATGGTAGCCGCAAAGATTACTTTAAAAATACTACCCTACACTACTTTGAAAAAGGCGAAATGGTTGCGCTTGAAGGCGTAAACGGTTTTGATGTAGGTATGGTAAATCTTACAGGCGAATTGGTACGTCTTCAATTAAAGAAAAATAATATCGACGAAAAAAGTCCAGATATAAAAAAGATACTTCGCCGTGCTACTGAAAGCGACCTTGCCAAAATGCAAGAAAGTAAAGCCCGTGAGGCGCAAGTGCTCATACGCAGTCGTGCTATGGCTCGCCAGCTCAATTTAGAATTGAAAATGGCAGAAGTAGAAGTACAAGCCGATGGCAGAAAAGCTACTTTCTTTTACATTGCAGACGATAGAGTAGATTTTCGTGAGCTTATAAAATTATATGCAGGCGAGTTTAAAGTAAAAGTAGAAATGCGCCAAATAGGAGCACGCCAAGAGGCAGGAAAAGTAGGTGGCATCGGCTCTTGCGGCCGTGAGTTGTGTTGCGCTACATGGCTCACCGATTTTAAAAGTGTAAATACAAATGCAGCTCGTTATCAAAATTTAAGCATCAACCAAACAAAATTGAGCGGCCAGTGTGGGCGTTTAAAATGTTGTTTAAATTATGAGTTGGATACATATATGGATGCCTTACAATTTTTCCCAACAGATGCCGATACATTAGAAACAGCAAAGGGCAGGGCATTTTTGGTAAAGAAAGATATTTTTAAAAACCTGATGTGGTACTCAATGGCAGGTGGTGGAAATCATTATCCATTATCTTTAGAAACAGTAAAAAAGATAAAAGCACAAAACCGTGATGGCATAAAACCAGAAGAACTAGAAGTAGCAGAAGTAGCCACCAGCAAGCCAAAAGAAATAGAACCAGAATATGCAGATATTGTAGGGCAAATAAGTTTGAAGAGTTTGGAAAAAACGACTCGTAAGCGTAGAGATAAAGAACGTAGCCAACAACAAAATCAGCAAAGGCCACAGCAGCAAAACCAACAACAGCGAAGACCACAGCAAGGCGGTGCACAAGGTGGAAACCCAAATGAGCAGCGACCTGCACAACAGCAGCAGCGTCCGCCACAAAATAAAGGACCGCAGCAACAAGGGCCACGCCCACCACAACAAAACCAAGAAGGCAGACCGCCACAAAATAGAAACAACAATAACCGCAACCGACCACAAGGCCCAAGGCCACCACAGCAAAATCGTGGCCCACAGCAACCGAGGAAGGAAGAAGGTGGAAGTAAAGAATAAACTATTTGTAACTTTAAAAAGTAATAAATAATGGGACAACTTATAAAAAATATTGAAGAAATTAAAAATCTTTATCCTGATGAATGGGTACTGATTGGAAATCCAATAATGGATGAGCCTGAGTTAAATGTAATTTCAGGAGTACCAATTATACATAGTAAAGATAAAAAAGAAGTTTGTTATTTAGGGAAAAGTAAGACTAGCGATTTTGATACCATTACTATAATTTATACAGGAGTGTTTAAACCTGCTAGAACATTAACAGGAATATTTAATAGTCATAAAAAATGAAACACAGCTTTGAAAGAATGTCTGAAGGTGGATTGATTATTGTTAGTGTAACACTTGATGAAAAGAGTAAGTTTAGAATGATTTTAGATACAGGTTGTTCTAATACAACTATTGATAGCAATGCTTTATACTTATCAGGCTACGAATTAAAAGATACAATAGAAATTGTTGATATTGAAACTGCAAATGGAATTGTAGAATCAGAAATTTATGAAATAACCAAGATTAATTCTATTGGTATCACAAAAGAAAAAATGAAAATACAAGTGTATGATTTTATTGCACATGGTATTTTTTCTAATTATGATGGCTTGCTAGGACTTGACTTTTTAGAAGGAATAAATTTCTGCATAGATACAATTAATAATACGCTTACCATAAATGACATCTAATAGTTTAATAAAATAATTTAAATATGCTAACCTTAAATAACATATTAAAAGAAATAAAAGAAGTTCCTGTAAACAGATTAGAGGAAGTGTATCAATTGGTGCATTCATTAACTCCTACAATAAAAAAAAAAGAAACAAATCACAAAAAGATTTTGTCTTTCGGGGGTGCTTTTAGCGATATGAGTGCCAAAGATTATAAAGAATATGTAGCCCATACAAAAAAAATTAGAACCAAACTTTTTGACCGCAACATTGAAATATGAAACAGTCAATAATTGATACAGACATCCTCTCTGAATTTCTTAGGGGTAATAAGAAGGTGATTGCAAAGCTCGATGAATATTTAAATGAATTTAATTTTATAAGTATTCCCATCATTACTTATTATGAAATATTAAATGGACTTTTGTATAAAGATGCAAAGAAACAAATGGAAAGGTTTGAGGAGTTTGTTTCACTAAATAAAGTAGCCCCACTCAAGATTCGTACGGTAAAAATTTCTGCTAAGATACAAGCAGAGTTAAGAAAAAAAGGAACGAAGATTGGCCATACCGATACATTAATTGCAGGAATAGCCAAGGCAAGTGGGTTTCAATTGATAACTAATAACACCAGTCATTTTAAAAGAATTAAGGGACTAGATATTGCTAATTGGAGCAAATAATTTTTGTGGCTAAAATATAATATCTCTTATCTAACTCTATCAACTATTTTTTAAGTTAAATTCAAAAAATGAAAAAGATTTTCTTGTTTCTCGTATTTGCGTTTTCCATTGTAACTCTTTTTGCCCAAGTAAAAAGAAAACGGATGAATCCTGATAATGAGCTTAAAAAAATGGACTCTATTAATAAAGCTGCTATTGGTAAGCCTTATTTAGATTTTGAACATATACGTGATGATGGGATAACCTATTCAAAGAAAAATTTATTAGGTAAAAAGTATTACATCAATTTTTGGTTTCAGGCATGCCACCCTTGCATGGAAGAAATGGATGCTTTAATAGAGCTAAATAATAAAATAAAAAATACCAACAATGAATTTATTAGTTTCACATTTGATAGTCCAGAAACGGTAGAGAGAATTAGAAAAGAACGAAATTTGAATTTTAAAATTATTTGTGTTTCTAACGAAGAGTGCCATAGACTAATGATTGCAGGTGGGTTTCCTACACATATTATTGTTGATGAAAAAGGTAATATAGAATATACAAGAACATCTAGTTTGGAGACAAATAAAGAAATAATTAAAAAGGTAGAATCAATTTTAACCAACAAACTATAGCAGAATAATCTTGTGTCTAAAGTCTAAAAATCTAGCATCTCATGTCTATTTCCATCACCAACCTCACCAAAACCTACGGCACACAAACAGCTGTAAACAATATTTCATTTAATGTAGCCAAAGGAGAAATTGTAGGTTTTCTTGGGCCAAACGGTGCAGGAAAAAGCACCACCATGAAAATGATAACAGGATATTTAGATGCAGATGCAGGCAGCATCAATGTTTCAGGTATTAGCGTGAGCAAAGAAAATATTGATAGTAAAAAGAAAATTGGATACTTACCCGAAGCCAACCCATTGTATTTTGAAATGTATGTAAGAGAGTATTTACATTTTGTAGCAGGTGTACACCAAATAAAAAATGCAGCAGAAAGAACAGAAGAAATTATAAAAACCGTTGGGCTTTCATTAGAAGCAAATAAAAAAATAGGACAACTCAGCAAAGGTTACAAGCAGCGTGTAGGCCTTGCAGCTGCACTCATACACGAGCCAGAAGTGTTAATTTTAGATGAACCAACAAGTGGTCTCGATCCAAACCAAATCATAGAAATAAGAAATGTAATAAAGGCATTATCAAAAGATAAAACGGTGTTGTTTTCTTCTCATATTTTGCAGGAAGTAGAAGCCATTTGCGATAGGGTTATCATCATCAATAAAGGCAATATTGTAGCAGATGACAGTTTGCAAAACCTACAAAAAAGCAACGGGCAACAACAATTTGTATCGGTATCATTTCAAGAAGAAGTAAACAAAACTTTACTAGAGAATTTATCAGGCGCAGGAAATATTGCTTTAAGTGCAAATACTTTTCGCATACAAACAACCAGTGCTGAAACTTTACGAAAACAATTATTACAATTAAGTATCGATAATAATTTAAACATTGTTTCATTACAAAATGAAAGCAATAGTTTAGAAGATATTTTTAGAACCCTTACCAATAACAATTAAATTTTAAGAAAATGAAAATTGCAAAACACATTCCAGCGTATTTATTAGCATTTGTATTTGTAGTATTTGGTATTATCTATTTCTTAAAGTTAATGCCAATACCACCAATGACAGGCGATATACTTACGTTTAATAATTTGTTTACTGCTTCAGGCTACATGACTTTTGTAAAAGTATTAGAAGTTTCTTTTGGCTTATTATTAATTTTTCCTAAAACAAGAGCATTAGGTTTATTGCTTATTTTACCAATTGTAGTTAATATTCTTTGCTTCGAAGTATTTATTGCAAAGCAGCCAGGTATTGGAGTTGCATTGATAATTATAAATGCTGTGGGTATTTATTTTAATAAAGAAAAGTATAAAGGAATACTGGCCTAACTATTTCTCTGAAAAATATTAAAAGGTATATTTAATCACTATAACTTTTTTGTAAATTTGAATTGAGTAATCATCATCAAATAATCATTAATTAGCATCGTCATTTTAAAAACCAATTTATTTTTTGTAAATTTGAACGAATCAGTGTTCAGTTTGCAAAAGGCATTTGGCAATTTTCACAGACAACAATAAAACAATTTATCAATTTAACAATATAAAAAATGAGCTACATCGCATCCATCCATGCAAGACAAATTTTAGACAGTAGAGGAAATCCAACAGTAGAAGTGGATGTACTTACAGAAAACGAAAGACTAGGCCGTGCAGCCGTACCAAGTGGCGCAAGCACAGGTGTACACGAGGCTGCAGAGTTGCGTGATAATAAGAAAAATTACTACGGTGGTAAGTCTGTACTTAAAGCAGTAAACAATGTAAATACAACTTTAGCAGAAAATTTACTAGGTTGGGATGTAGCAGACCAAACAGGTATAGATGCCATGATGATTGCATTGGATGGTACAAAAAACAAAAGTAAGTTGGGTGCAAATGCCATGTTAGCGGTAAGTTTGGCCGTAGCAAAAGCAGCAGCGCTTGAAGCTAATCTTCCTTTATACAGATACATAGGTGGTACAAATGCAAAAGTATTACCAATACCAATGATGAATATTTTAAACGGCGGCGCACATGCAGATAACAAAATAGATTTTCAAGAATTCATGGTAGTGCCTGTGGGCGCAAAAACATTTAGCGAAGGGTTGCAATGGGGTGTTGAAATTTTTCATGCGCTAAAAACAGTGTTAAAGAAAAAAGGATTTAGCACAAATGTAGGCGATGAAGGTGGTTTTGCTCCAAACATACAAAGCAACGAAGAAGCAATAGAGACGGTGCTTACAGCCATACAAGCAGCAGGTTACAAAACAGGCAGCCAAATAGGAATAGCCATGGATGCTGCCAACAGTGAGTTGTGGAATGCAAAAGAGAAAAAATATATTTTTCATAAAAGTGATGGTAAAAAAATGACCAGTGAGCAATTGGTAAACTATTGGGCCAG
>JAYSOC010000220.1:0-4550 GCA_043723285.1 Ferruginibacter sp.
TCACAACACCATTAGCAGCAAACACCACTTTGCTACCACTGTTTATAGACGTACCAGAATAGTCTAAAGTATCTATAGTCGTGTTGGTATAAAAATGAATGTCTCTTTGTAGGTTGATGCGTTCAAGCAAGTAAATAAAATATGCTTGAATATGATGCGTAGCAATTTTATTTTCTGCATCGGCAGTTATAAATAAAAACTTTGCCAAGCTCAATTGCCCCGTGCCCAAAATATGATTGGCAATGGTGAGAATTTCCGCAGGTTGCGTAGCAGGTGTGTATGGAGTGTAACGCTCGCTACCTATCGCAAGTAAGAGCGGATGCACACCCGCAGCATCCACCGCATTCACTTCTCTAAGTCCTGGTATTTCATTTTGCAAAGCACTGCCAGTTATAGAATGTATGAGTTGCCCAAAACTTGTATCTTCTTGTGGTGGCCTGCCAACAACCGTAAATGGCCAAATGGCATTTTTGCGTGCATATACTTTATGCACTTTCATTAAAGGGAAATCATGTTTCAAACTATAATATCCTAAGTGATCTCCAAATGGTCCTTCAGGTTTATTTTGCTCGGGTTCTACTGTTCCAGTAATTACAAAATCTGCATCGGTACTTATGCAAAAACCATCTTTGTAAGTATAGCGAAACCTACGTCCACCCAAAGCGCCAGCAAATGTAGCTTCACCCAAACCTTCCGGAAGCGGCATTACGGCTGCAACGGAATGTGATGGTGGCCCGCCAATAAACACACTTACTTTTAATGCTTCGCCTTTTGCATTGGCTTTTGTTTGATGCACACCAATGCCTCTGTGCTATTGACAATGCATACCAATTTCTTCAGTCATCACATAATCGTTACCCGATAATTGTATTCGATACATCCCCATGTTGCCATTCATTATACCAGGCTTATCAATGTCTTCCGTGTAAACTTGCGGCAGCGTTACATAAGCACCACCATCCATCGGCCAATGTACAATTTGTGGTATATCTTCTATTTTTATTTCTTCAAAAAGTACAGGTTTGTTTATAGCATTTTTTAATGGCAACGCTTTAAAACCAGCAGCTAATGTGGCTATATTTTTAAAAGGTTTTTTAATGGCTTCAATGGGATTGTTTTTTAAGTCAATTAAATTTCTAACATGCCCCAATGTATTTCTAAAAATAAATTCACTTCGCTCTAGCGTGCCAAAAATATTAGATACTGCTCTATACTTTGAGCCTTTTACTTTTTCAAATAAAATAGCTTTTCCACCAGCCTCATGTATGCGCAAGTGTATGGCAGCCATTTCTAGGTAAGGATCCACTTCTTCTTTTATGCGAATAAGTTGTCCGTTTTTTTCAAGGTCTAGTAAACATTCTTCGAGGGAAGTATAAGCCATTAATGTGTTTTAGAATTACAAATTTAAGTTACAACACATATACTGACAAATCCCCTTTTCAGATTATTTATTCGTGACAAATAGAGAAATACATTTATTTATCATCCTTCTCCGCCATCAAATATGCTTTAATAAATCCATCAATCTCTCCATCCATTACTGGGCCTACGTTTCCTACTTCATAATCTGTACGATGGTCTTTTATCATTTTGTATGGGTGAAAAACATATGAACGAATTTGACTCCCCCACTCTATTTTTTTCTTCTTACTATTATTGGCGTCTTTTATTTCGTTGCGCTTTTGCAATTCTATTTCGTACAACCTACTTTTTAGCATTTGCATGGCTAGTTCTCTATTACCAAGCTGACTTCTATCTTGCTGGCACACCACAACAATACCAGTAGGAATATGCGTCAGCATTACTTTAGTTTCTACCTTGTTTACGTTTTGCCCACCTGCACCACCACTCCTACTCGTTTCCATTTTTACATCGGCAGGGTTTATGTTTATTTCTATCGTATCATCCACAAGTGGATATACATACACACTCACAAAGCTAGTATGGCGGCGGGCTGCACTATCAAATGGCGAAATACGAACCAAACGATGCACTCCACTTTCGCTCTTTAAAAATCCGTATGCAAATGGTCCTTCAATTTTATATGTACAAGTTTTTATACCAGCACCATCGCCCCATTGCCAATCCATTTCGGTAACAGTCCATCCTTGTTTTTCGCCATACATGCGAAACATACGTGCAAGCATTTCTGCCCAGTCCTGACTTTCCGTACCACCAGCGCCACTGTTTATTTGTAGCATGGCAGTCAGCTCATCTTCGGGTTCGTTGAGCGTACTTTTAAATTCTGCTTCTTCAACTTTTTTTACTGCATCATCAAATGCTTCTCTCACTTCTTCTTCTGAGGTATCCCCTGCTTTCCAAAATTCAAAAAGCACAGCAAAGTCTTCCACAGCAGTGCTTGTGCTGTGATACATGTTCACCCAAAACTCGTTTACTTTTGTTTCTTTTAAAATGGAAGTGGCTCGTGCGTTATCGTCCCAAAAACCTGGAGATAAAGAAAGTTGTTTATCGTTGGCTATTTTAGATTCTCTGTTCTCTACGTCAAAGAAATCTCTTCAAAACCGTTATGCGATCTCTCAGAGCCTTTATTTGTTCTGTTGTCATGCGGCGAAATTAAGGAATATGTAGGAATTTGCCTTCGGCAAGTTCTTTATGGTTGTTTTACGGGCAGAAGTTCGGGGATTGAACTTCAGTGGCGACGCTCCATTCAACATTATATCATTACTCATCTTTTATTATGCATTAGATGATGCAATAGAATATGTTTTCGTTAATTTTATTCTTCATGGCAAAACATAATGATACCGGAAAAATTGGCGAAGCACTTGCCATAACTTGGTTTACTGAAAAAAGTTATACCATTTTACATACCAATTGGCGGCACAAAAACCTTGAAGTAGATATTATTGCATCTAAAAATAAGATGCTTCATTTTATAGAAGTAAAAGCTGTAACCACTTTGCAATATGGCAACCCCGAAGATAAAATAACGGAAAAGAAAATTAAAAACCTCATCAATGCATCGGAAGAATATTTGTACCAAAACCCAATGTGGCAAAGGATACAGTTTGATGTGCTTTCTATAACTATGATAAAAGATAATGAGGTGGAGTATTTTTTAATTGAAGATGTTTATGAATAATTGAAGGTTCAAAGTTGAAAGTTCAAGGTTACTTAAACTTTGTGGTTTATAATGAAAGTTCAATCTTAAAAAACTTTGAACCTTGAACTTTCAACCTTCAACCATCAGCATCAACTTCTCCACCATTTTAAAAGTTGCAGGGCAATAATCAATATTTTGTTTGTGCACATGAGCGTACTCTTCAAATTTTTTCTTTTTTAAATGCGGAAAACCAGCACAATCATCTGGACGCACAGCGTAGATGCTACATTTATTATCTTTCAAATTTAAAAACTGACAAGGTTGTGTAGTATTTACCCAATCGCCATTGCGTTCTTTTTTAAGCCACTTTGTTTTAAATTCTTCGACAGTTGTTTCAAAATGAGCAGCAATTCTTTTTAAATCTTTTGGCGTAAATGTTGGCGTCATTTTTTTACAACAATTGGCACAAGTAAGGCAATCAACTTCTTGCCACACTTCTGCATCTATTATAGGTGTGATTTTATCAATATTTTGTGGAGGCGTTTTTTCCATCTTGTTTAAAAAACGTCTGAAAGAACTTCTATTAGCTGGTAATTTTCTTTTAAATGAGCGAAGTGTAGTTGTTTGCATGTTTACTTTTGTATAAAAAAATTGTGTTGCGAAAATAATGTTTAATTATATTGTACAATCATTGTTTATAAAAAACTAATTAGAAAGATGTGGGATGCGCATAAAAAAGGATACAAAGCTTGGCTGCGGTTAGAAAAATCGCTATCTGAAAACTCTGTAGAGGCCTACCTGCGTGATGTGCAGCACCTTACCGATTACTTACAAGCTACGGCAGATTTAAAAAATCCCGATGCCATTGTATTAAAAGATTTAGAAAAATTTACAAAATGGATAAACGAGCTTGGTATGACCAACAGCTCACAAGCTCGCATGATAAGTGGCTTACGCAGTTTTTTTAAATATTGTTTAATAGAAGAGATCGTAAGCATAGACCCAGCTGCTTTATTGGAGGCGCCAAAAAGTCAACGCAAACTACCCGATACATTGTCGTTTGAAGAAATAGAACAAATAATAGCATCTATAGACCTTAGCAAACCAGAGGGTGAAAGAAACAGAGCCATACTTGAAACGCTCTACAGTTGTGGCTTACGTGTGAGTGAATTGATAAACTTAAAAATAAGTCAGTTGTATTTAGATGTTGGGTACATACGTGTAGTGGGCAAAGGTGATAAAGAAAGATTGATACCCATTGGCAGCGATGCCATAAAATATATTGGTATTTATAGAGAACAAATACGCAACCACATAAGCATAAAAACGGGGCAAGAAGATGTACTTTTTTTAAACAGAAGAGGCGCTGGGCTTACACGGGTTATGATATTTTTAATGGTAAAAGCATTGGCAATAAAAGCGGGCATTACAAAAACCATTTCGCCACATACATTTAGGCATTCATTTGCTACGCATTTGGTAGAAG
>JAYSOC010000221.1:0-4548 GCA_043723285.1 Ferruginibacter sp.
ATATGCTGGTAGCAAAAAAAATATTGGCAAAATGGGGTATAATGCCCGACTGGGCAAAAGATGGCGCCGAAGCAGTAGAAAAAGCTACAACAAAAAAATACGATATTATTTTTATGGATATACATATGCCCGAAAAAAATGGCTATGATGCAACAATAGAAATACGAAAAGAAAGTAATATAAACAATAAAACAACAATATATGCTCTAACAGCAGATATTACTGCAAACATGCAATTGGAATATAGTAAATATTTTAATGGCTTTTTGCGTAAGCCAATAGAAATAGAAAAATTTTATGAAGCAATAAATGCAACAGAATCAATATTTTTGTAGTTTTTTTTCTAATTACAATAGTGAAAATAGTAACAATAAAATTTAATATTTATTCGTTTGTGAATTAGATTTCTATATATTAATCCGTAACAACACTTAAAATGAAAACAAATGCCCTCTACCATAAACAACAAGTAACATTGTTGTTTATGCATTTCTTTTTTTGTATTTGCAGTGCGCAAACGCCAGCAAATTTTAAACAAACACAAGTAGAACAAAATGCAATTGCATTTAATTCTACAAATAGTAATGCCATGAGCAATTATCATGACATGGCTTACAATTTCATGAAACCATTGAATGAGCAAATTGCACAAACCAGTTCAGAAGACGAGCACGGTTTTGAAGAAGCAAATGGAGCTCATAGCCTTCTTTCCCCTACAGCCATTTGTTACCCTGGCACTGTAAACAGGTTTACTGGTTCTTGGCATTCTAATTTATATATAGGAAATGCATTAGGTGTAAATGTATTGCAAGCTTGGGGGCAAAATATGAAGGATTATACTGGTAGAGGCACTGGCAACGATACAACCCCTGTAATAATTACAACTTATACAGGTGTACCATTAGAAGTAAGATCTTCATGCAACACGGGTGGCGGAGCAGGATTAAGCGTCATGGCGTTAAGAACTGATTTAAAACTTTATGTGTTTGGTACTGTAGCAAACATTGCATTAATAACTTCTATGGCAAATTTTGGTGGCGTCGGTGGAGCACCTACAATTACAGCATTGGGCTCAGTAGCTAGCGATGTAACTGCAATGTTGCCAGCGGGTGTACCCATTACCGATGTAGCACAAATGGCAGTATCAACCACGGCAATTGTTATTGTAACAAAAGCCACTGGCAATGTGTATGTACTAACAAAGCAAGTAAATTTGCAAGGCGATAAAACTGTTTTAAATGCAGCCATTTGGCATCATGTAACGTTAGTAGATGGTGTAACGTTTTTATCGGGCATTACAAAAATTTCTGCTTCAGGTTCTGGTATAATGGCTTATACGTCTGCGGGTACAAATAAATTGTATTATTGGGGTGCTCCTGCAAACGTAGCTGGTGTAGCTAATCCTGCTACCACTGGTACTAGTTACAATTATGCTTACGATATGAGCGCACAAATACCTGCAGGTAAAAAGGTAAAAGATTTGGAGGTACTAGGTACAAAAGCGGGTGCATCTAGCACCATGTTTTTATTGTGCGACGATTATAAAGTATATGGTTGTGGCATAAATAATGATGGTGTGTTAGGCATAAATAATACTACTGTAACTTTTAACCAACCTACATTTATAACAGTAAAAGGAATAGATGGTGTAACAGATTTAGCCAATATTATAAAAATAGATGGTGATACAGAAGGCGATTTGTATTGCATGGGGGCATTAAACACAACAGGGCAAATGTTTGGATGGGGCAATAGCCAAGCTGGTATGCTTGGTACAAATGGCACCACAGGTTCTTCTACTGTAGCCAAAACAGTACAAATATTTAGCCCTACACCGGCAGGTATTAATTTTACAGACTTTAGCGTAGCAGGGCATTTTATTATTGCTTTTTATACTCAAGCTGCTACAGACCAATATTGGTATCTGGGTCATAATATTGGAGGCTCTGTAGGTAGTACAACCAATATAACTGCTTTTATTTTAGCTGCTGCTCCTGCATCATTAAATTCTATTAATGGCGTAAAATACGATTGTTCCAATGCAGTGCTTCCACTTACTTGGGTAAGTTTTACAGCACAAAAGAAAGATGCTACTGTGGCCCTTAATTGGAAAACTGCAAGCGAGCAAGATACAAGAGATTTTATTGTACAACATAGTACAGATGGTATAATATGGAAAACATTGGATATTGTACAAAGCACAGGTTATATAAATCCGTTTGGTAACTACAACTATGTACATACAACCCCTGCAAATGGTATAAATTATTATAGATTGATACAGCAAGATATGGATGGTAAAAATAGTTATAGCAAAATTGCAACTGCATTGTTTAACAAAAAAACAAACTTGCTTACCATTTATACAAATATGATAATTACTGGTAAATTAAAAATACAATTGCAAGATGCTTCTGCTATTAGCATTTACAATGTAGAAGGTAAATTAATACTTCGGTCACAACTTGTTGCAGGCTCACATACTATAGATGTAAGCAACCTTGCAAAAGGGATGTACATGATACAAGCTGGTAAAGAAACCGAGAAGTTTATGGTAAGATAAAAAAATATTTACTACACTTTAATAATTACTTATTGTTGAAGTAGCACAAAAAAAAATAGCCAATTATTTTCGAGGAAAATAATTGGCTATTTTAATAAATAAGTATCTTGAAAAATTAGTTGCTTCTACTCCTACTCATATATATTAATGCATATTGCACAAGCATAGCTATAGAAGCAAGAGCAGCTACTACATAAGTCATAGCGGCCCACCTTAGTGCATCTTTTGCTTTTGTGTGCTCATCGTCGGTTGTAATACGAGCACTATCTAACCATACCAACGCACGTCTGCTTGCATCAAACTCTACTGGCAAAGTAATTATAGAAAACAATGTAGAGGCTGCAAATAAAATAATACCAGCCAACAAAATTTTGGGACTTCCTCCACCAAAACCCATTAAACCAATGCCTGCCATTATTACCCATTGAGAAAGCGTGCTGCTAATTTTTACAGCTGGTACAAGCTTGCTTCTTAATGTAAGCATGCTATATGCAGTGGCATGTTGTACTGCATGCCCACATTCGTGTGAGGCTACTGCTGCGGCAGATACTGTTCTTCCTTCAAATACATCTGTACTTAGGTTTACAGTTTTGTTTGCCGGATTGTAATGATCGCTTAAAAAACCAGCAACAGAAACTACTTGCACATCGTATATGCCATTGTCCTTTAGCATCTTTTCGGCAACTTCTTTGCCACTCATACCGCTAGTTGTAGGCACTTTGCCGTATGCAGTAAATTTACTTTTTAATTTGTATTGTGCCAGCATACCTAATCCCATAAAGATTAAGGATACCATCATTATTCCTCCAGTCATGTTTATCGTTTTAAATTTTTATACTACGTTTTGAACGCATAAAATTAGTGCAAAAAAATAAAAGATAGTTTTTTTAACGAATTCACTATTTACGGAAACAGATTTAAAAAAATTACCAATTCATAAAATAACATTTATAAACACGATTACACATACCAATAAAATTAATATTAAAACTTTTTTTTAATTATCAAAAATTGATATATCTTCCAAATCCCTAACACCCCTATAGAATGAATATAAAAAAATTACTAGTATTGCTAAGCTTTACTATGCAACTTTCAGTTTACTTAAAGGCTCAAACAAACGTAAATTACATAATTAAAGAAACCACAAACTTAAAAACACAGGCAGATAGTATAAAATCATTATTTCAACATCAAGGTTTTTCTACTATTAAAGAAAAGGCAATTGTAATGGAAAGTCAATATGAGTTTCCAGTTATACTTCCGCTTACCGAGGGCACTTGGTATCGTGTTGTTTTCATTGGTGATTTTTCTTCGAGATTGTACGAAGTACGCATGTTTGATTGGAATGAGAAACAAGTTATTTATCAAAAAAAAATGTGGGGAGATGTAGATGGTAATGTGATAAGCTACGATTTCATACCTCGCTTTTCTGAATACTATATGATAAAACCTTTGCAAATAAATAAACATCGGAAAGCAGTGGATGGTTACATGCTCTTGTTTAAAAAAATAATAAAGCCATAGCAAATAAATAGGTTTTGCTCATTATTATAAACGCACTCCAAATCTAAATCCAATGCCGAGTGAGTATTCAATATCAATATTTTCATCTTTAGATAATATTTTAGGCAAGCGAGAAATAAATATTATTATACTTATGCCCATAAAATAATCTTCCTTACCCAAATGGATGTTAACATTTCTTCTTACTTTAAAACTTTGTTTGGGTTTTGTATAAATCGTTTTGACACATCTGCTTCTCGTTGTTTAAGTTTTGTTTTTCTACTTTTAATTTTACTTTGTAGTTAATGGTATCAAATTGGAATTTGTGAATTACATTCAAAAAAGGAATTTGTTGGCGATTTTTTAATGATCTATTATAAGATTAATTTTACAATATGAATAGAAAAGCAACGCTAGCAGATTTTGATTTTGTGTATAAGATGTATATGCACCCAATTATAAATCCACATTTATTGTAT
>JAYSOC010000222.1:0-1825 GCA_043723285.1 Ferruginibacter sp.
CCACTTTTAAATAGTTTATTAGTGTACGAATTTTCATCATCTTCATTTATTCGTTTGTGTATGGTTTCTTCTAGTTTATACAAAAATCCTTTTGTGTCTGTTTCCCCAAAGCATGTTTGTGCACCAGTATGGCATACAACACCTGTTGGTATTGCTTTTATTAGAATAGTATCGTTATCACAATCTACTTTAATTTCTTTTAATAGTAAAAAATTACCACTCGTTTCTCCTTTTGTCCAAAGTCTATTTTTACTTCTGCTAAAAAATGTTACCCTGCCTTCTGTTTGTGTTTTTATAAATGCTTCTTCGTTCATATACCCAAGCATTAGTACTTGCAAGCTTGTGTAATCTTGCACAATTACTGGAACCAATCCATCTTTTTTTTTAAAATTTATATTCATTTTATTATTTTTCTATGTGAAACTATGCGTCTATGTTTCTATGTGTTTAAAATATATTTTTTATCTGATGGCTATATTTTCTTTCTTCAAATATTCTTTCAACACAGGTATCGGTATTTCTCCAAAATGAAAAATACTTGCAGCCAAAGCTCCTGTAGCTTTCGTTTGTTCAAATACAATTTTAAAATCTTCTTTTGTACCAGCACCACCTGATGCTATTATCGGTACATTTACTGCTACACTCACTGCATTTGTAATATCAATTGCAAAGCCATTTTTAGTGCCATCATTATTCATCGATGTTAATAAAATTTCTCCTGCACCCAAAGCTACAGCTTGTTTTGCCCAGTCAATTGTTTTTAATCCTGTAGGTATTTTTCCGCCGTTAATATAAACAAGCCATTCTTCATTTTCATATTTTGTATCTATTGCAACTACTACTGCTTGGCTACCAAATTGGTTTGCAATATCCCTAATCAAATGAGGGTTTTTTACTGCAGAAGAATTTACACTTACTTTATCTGCCCCAGCTTTTATAATGGCAATTGCATCATCGACTGAATTTATTCCTCCACCAACTGTAAATGGAATATTTATTTCTTTGGAAATTTTTTCTACCAAACTTGCCAGCGTTTTTCTTTTTTCTTGTGTGGCAGTAATGTCTAAAAACACCAATTCATCTGCCCCTTCTTTCGAATATTTTTTTGCAAGCTCAATCGGGTCGCCTGCGTCATATATGTCCACAAAGTTTATTCCCTTTACTGTGCGACCATCTTTTATATCCAAGCAAGGAATGATTCTTTTCTTTAACATAGTGTGCTCAATTCTTTTAAACTAATTCTATTTTCATATATGGCTTTTCCAATAATTACAGCTTCACAACCAATTTGTTTCACAGCTTCAATATCTCCAATGCTTGAAATACCGCCGCTTGCAATTAAATTCACTTTGCTTTTCTTCAAAATTTCTTCATACAAATCATTAGATGCACCTTGCAACATGCCGTCTTTACTAATGTCTGTGCATACAACATATTTTATGCCTTTTGTTTCAAAACTGTTTACAAAGTCAATGATATCTAATTCAGAACTTTCTTGCCAACCCTGTGTAGCTATTTTTCTGTTTAAACAATCTGCACCTAATATTATTTTTTGTGCGCCAAATTTTTCTAACCATTCTAAAAATAGGGCAGGGTTCTTTGCGGCAATACTACCACCTGTTATTTGCGATGCACCACAATCAAAAGCTACTTCCACATCTTCGTTTGTTTTTAAGCCACCACCAAAATCTATTTTTAAATTTGTTTTTGTTGCAATTTCATACAACACTTTAATATTAACAATGTGCTGCGATTTTGCCCCATCTAAATCTACCAAATGCAGATATTTTATGCCACTTGCTTCAAATGCTTTTGCCACTTCCAA
>JAYSOC010000223.1:0-1824 GCA_043723285.1 Ferruginibacter sp.
TGCAACTGGCAGGCGTGCAAAAAGAGATGTTTATCAGCAACCTCGTCTTTATAATAGCCCCCAGGGTCAATGCTGCAGGCCGCATGGATGATGCAAAAAAGGCAGTACAACTTTTCATTGAAAAAGATGTAGAAAAAGCCAAAGCATTTGCAGAACTTTTACATACGGATAATAAAGAAAGGAAAGAAGCCGATAGTAGTATTACAGAAGATGCATTGCAAATAATTGGTGAAGATGTTTTGCTACAGAATAAAAAAACTTGCGTTGTGTATAGTGAGCATTGGCACAAAGGCGTAGTGGGCATTGTAGCTAGTAGGTTGATTGAGCATTATCATCGCCCAACAATTGTACTTACAAAAAGCGGCGACTATATTGCCGGTAGCGCACGCAGTGTACCTGGGTTTAATTTGTATGAAGCAATTTATGAATGTAAAGATTTATTGATGGCTTATGGCGGACATTTTGCGGCGGCAGGGCTTACCATAGCTCCCGAAAATTTAGACGCTTTTACAAATAGATTTGAAGAAGTAGTTGCAGCAAGTATTCCTGAGCATTTATTGATTCCCGAAATTGTGATTGATGCAGAAATAAATTTAAGTGAAATAACAGAAAATTTTTATAATATTATTTGTCGCATGGAACCATTTGGCCCAGAAAATATGCGCCCAACTTTTGTAGCTAGAAATTGTACGGATTTTGGTTACAGTAAAATTGTAAAAGAAGCCCATTTAAAATTTGTAGTAAAACAAAACGAAACAATATTAAATGGTATTGGTTTTAATATGGCTGATAAATTTTCATTGTTGATGAATAATAAACCTGTAGATATTGTTTTTAAAATAGATGAAAATGTATGGAATGGAAATAAGAGTTTGCAGTTGATGGTGGTGGATGTGAGGAGTGCGGAATTGGTGATTGGTTGATTGGTTTGTTAGTTGATTAAAGGCTCCCTAAAATGCGAAGCATTTTTAAACCCCGCCTTGCTTTCTTGTAATAGCCAAGTATGAATTAAAACGTCTTCTCGACTTATCGGCAAATAACCTTTTGCGAAGCAAAAAACTTTTGTTGCAGAACAATGAAAGAAATATTTCTTAAATGTAAAAAATGAAATTTTTAAAATATTTTTTTTACCTCGCTACCAATTGGAACATATCCATTGCATGGCATATTATACGAAACGAAATACGTGGCGAAAAAAAATATGGAATAAATACTACTGGTGCTGATAATTTAAAAAGTTTAGAAAAAAAGGGAATTGATATTTCTCATGCAACCATTTATATGCCCGTATCGTATGATGTGTTAGAACAATTTTTTGAAGAAGTAAAAATTGAAAGCTTTAATCATTTTTTAGATATTGGTTGTGGCAAAGGAAGAGCAATGTGTGTAGCTGCAACTTATGCTGTAGGAAAAATAAGTGGCATAGAATTATCAAAAGAATTATTCATTAATGCTAAAGAAAATATTGCAAATGCAAAAGAAAAATACTCTTCTATAAATTTCGAAATTTATAATAACGATGCTTTTTATTTTGATATAGACGATGATGTAGATTGTATTTTTATGTTTAACCCATTTGATGAAACTATAATGAATGGTGTGATGGAAAACATAGAAACAAGTTTGGAAAATAATCCAAGAGTAATGACGATTATTTATATTAACCCATTAGAAAAACATGTGTTGCAAGAGTGGGGTTATGAGGAAGTTTTTTATAGTAAGAAGATGCATTATTTGGAGGGCAGTATCTTCGTGAAATAATGCTGCGCATTATTCACGAAGCCCATGGGTTTCACCCATGGTTACTCAAAGTGAACCCCGTTG
>JAYSOC010000224.1:0-11713 GCA_043723285.1 Ferruginibacter sp.
CCAACCCACTCACTCACATTACCACTCATATTGTACAATCCAAAAGAATTAGGGTAAAAAGATTTCACATTACCAGTAATAGCAGCACGGTCATTTAAACCACCTGCAATACCCATGTTATCTCCGTTTCCTCTCTTAAAGTTTGCCAAAAATTTACCTTGCCAGCTGCCTCTACGGTTATCACGCAAACCATTAGGGTTTTTAGACCAAGAATAAACCTGTTGATTATTACGATTTTCTTCGCCAGTTTCTTTTTCTTTTTTACGTATTTTTGGATTTTGATCTAGCAAGCCATAAGCTGCATATTCCCACTCTGCTTCTGTTGGTAAACGATAACCCATATTAAGAATTCCATCTTCCATTTTTACTACATTACGAGGTTTGCCTTTTATGTCTTTTAAACCAGAATTTTTAGGTTTACCCTTTTTCATTTCTACCAACTCGGGGTTAGTAAGGTATGCCTCAGTATTAAAAGTACCATTAGCGCCTGCGCTACCACCCATTTCTTTAGTAATGGCTGTTTTATCTAAAAAGCCTTTTTGCATCAATTTAAGTTCATTCACCCTATCTGTTCTCCAAATACAAAAATCGTGTGCTTGTTGCCAAGATACACCAACAACTGGGTAATAATTGTATGATGGAAACCTAAAGTAGTATTCTACGTATGGCTCATTATAGGCAAGCTCTTCTCTCCAAACCAAAGTGTCTGGCAAAGCTTTTGGTACTATATTGGTATCGCCAGCAAATGTATTGTCTAACCAATAAATGTATTCACGGTAGTGTACATTAGCTACTTCTGTTTCATCTATAAAGAAAGAAGGTACAGTTACACGACGAGGAACATTGTTCCAATCACCCATTACATCTTCATCTTTGGCGCCCATTACAAACGAACCACCTTGTACAAATACAAGACCAGGGCCAGCTTTAGGGTATTTTACTTTAGCAACATTAAAGTTGCCCATTTTTTTGTCGCCATAGTTCCAGCCAGTCATACTCGACTTGCCTTTACTGCTGCTGCCGCCATTTTTACTACATGCACTTAATGATAAAGCTGCTACTGCTGCCAATATCAAATTTCTGCTTGAGAATGTTTTTAACATAATTTGCTGTCTTTTACAGTGTATTGAACGAATAAAGAAATCAATTATTGCCTAAAACAATAATAATTAGAGCTGCGAATATAAATATTTTTGATTAAATATTTATTAGTTAAGAAATCTTTAGCATTTTATTTGCTGAAACAATTTTTTCTTTAGTGCAACGTTTTTGTATGTATATCTGTCATATTGGAAATACTTTTACTTCAAATGACTGAAAATGCAACATTTCTTTTAAAATTTTATTTAAAAAATGAATAAAATTTGGTTTAAAAAAAATAAAATTTATATATTTGACAAATAATTTTGTTTTTATTTAACAAGAATTTATAAATTGCATTTTTAAATGGGGTTACTTAAATATTAAAGTTGCCCTTGAACAACTAAAACTAAACGCTTATAGAGGGAAGTCTACCTAACCAGACAAAAAAAAAGCATGAAACAAGCAATTTTGAAACTAGCTGCCTTAGCGATGTTAATAGGCGGTGCAACAACAATTACAAACGCACAAAATATAGGACAAACTACCAATGTAGTAACTACTGCTGTACCTATGTTAAGAATTACTCCTGATGCTCGTGCTACAGGTATGGGTGAAGCTGGTATCGCTACTTCGGCTGACGCTTATTCTAATTTTTGGAATTTAGGTAAAACACCATTTGCTAAAAAGCAAGCATCTGTAGGTGTTACATATACTCCTTGGTTGAGTGACCTTAATTTGAAAGATGTGTATCTTGCTTCTCTTGCAGGGTATTACAAATTAGATGAAACCCAAGCTCTTTCTTTAGGATTGAGATATTTCAGCCTTGGCGATATTCAATTTACAGATGGATCGGGTAACAATGTAGGTAGCAATCGTCCACGTGAATTTGCTATAGAAGGTGGTTACTCAAGAAAATTGGGTGCTAAAACTGGATTAGGAATTGGTCTTCGCTATATTAGTTCAAACCTTGCTGTAGGAAATTACAATGGTGTAAACTACAAAAAAGGAAGTACAGTAGCAGCAGATTTACATTTTTATCATAATGGTGCTAAAGAAAATGGCGAAGGGTTTAACTATGGTGTAACTTTAAGCAACCTTGGTGGTAAAATTTCTTATACTGATGATAATCTTCAAAAAGATTTCATACCAGCTAACCTTGGTTTGGGTGGTGCTTATACAAAAGTATTCGATGCTGATAGTAAAATTACCTTTGCATTAGATGTAAATAAACTAATGGTTCCTACACCAGGTGGTGACTCTGCTGCAGCAGCAGATTATCGCAAAACGAGCGTAGTAAGTAGCTGGGGTAAAGGATTATTTAGTGCACCAGGCGGTGGTTCTGAAAAAATTAAAGAATTGAGCGCTTCTATTGGTGCTGAGTATTGGTACAAAGATCAATTTGCTTTTAGAGCAGGTTATTTCCTAGAAAATAAATTTAAAGGAGATCGTCGTTATTTTACAGTTGGTGCAGGTTTAAAGTATAGTTCTTTGGGCTTAAATCTTGCTTATATCTTCCCATCTGGTGCAGGTATCAGCCGTAATCCATTATCAAATACTATCCGTTTCAGTTTAATGTTTGATTTAGATAAAAAATAATTTAATAGAAATATTTTATTAAAAAGCGTTCCAATAAAATGGAACGCTTTTTTTTTACAAAATGATTTGTGCATCTTTGCTACAAATAATACATATGTCTTTTAGAATAGGATCAGGAATAGACTTTCATCAATTGGTAGAGGGAAGAGATCTTTGGATAGGTGGTGTAAAAATCCCTCATTACAAAGGCGCATTAGGACATAGCGATGCTGATGTATTATTGCACGCTATTTGTGATGCCTTGCTTGGAGCTTTGTGTTTAGGAGATATAGGAAAACATTTTCCTGATACCAATGCAGCACTAAAAAATATTGATAGCAAAATATTGTTATCGAAAACATATTCACTCATAAAAAAAAATGGATACCGTGTTGTAAATATTGATAGTAATCTTTGTTTAGAAAAACCAAAAGTGATGCCTTATGCAAACGAAATGCGAAAAGTAATTGCAACCATTTTAGAAATAAACGAAAATGATATTTCTATAAAAGCAACTACAACAGAAAAAATGGGATTTGCTGGCAGAGAAGAAGGATTGTTTGCAAACGCTACCGTATTATTGCAAAAAATATAATCGTATAAAATGAATGTAAAAATAAAAATTGTAAACACATCGGGCAATGAACTGCCACATTATGCTACGCAAGGTGCAGCAGGTATGGATATTCGAGCAAGTATAAGTGAAACAATTACTCTAGCCCCATTGCAACGCATGCTAATACCAACAGGTATTTTTATGGAAATACCAGAAGGCTACGAAGTGCAAATAAGACCAAGAAGCGGGCTCGCTTTTAAAAATGGAATTACTTGCCTTAATACACCAGGCACAATTGATAGCGATTACAGAGGAGAATTGAAAGTTTTATTAATCAACTTAAGCAACGAAGTACAGTCTATAAATAATAGCGATAGAATAGCACAATTGATTGTAGCAAAAGTTGAAAAAGCTAGTTTGGTTTTAGTAGATACTTTAACAGAAACAGAAAGAGCAGCTGGTGGTTTTGGCCATACAGGTGTATAAAAAATATTATGAAAATATTTATTTATTTATTAATAATTGCTATAGTATTTTCCTTTGCACAATGTAAATCTGGCAGGGCTATTAGTAAAGCAATAGCGCCGAGAGATTCTACTAAAATAGTGCAAATAAAATCTGCCACAGATTCTTTGATACTTGTAAATACAACAAAAACGAATTTGCAAAAAAGCAGAATAGATTTTAAAACATTTTCTGCTAAAATAAAATTAGATATAGAAACTAGTAAAGGAAAAAAACCCGACTTGATAGCCAATGTGCGTATGATAAAAGATAGTGCAATCTGGATTTCTATTTCGGCTAGTTTTTTAAATGTAGAAGTGTTTAGGGTTTTAATAACAAAAGACAGTGTAATATTGGTAGATAAATTGGAGCGTGAAGTACATTACCGATCTATAGATTATTTACAAGAAATTACAGAAATACCCTTTGATTATTATACTGTACAAGACTTACTGATAGGAAATCCTATTTTTTTTAACGAAAATAATATCTCGGTAAGAAAGTTTGAGAAATTTTTATTGGTATCGTCTATTGGTTCATCATTTAAAAATTTAATTACTATATCTACAGCCGATAATTTATTACAGCATTGTAAATTGGACGATATAGACGTAACTCAAAATCGTACGGCGGATTTTACTTTTGATAATTATAATAACAGCAGCGGCTTCCCTTTTTCTACTTACAGAGAAATTGTGGCTACAGAAAAAAACAAATTAGATCTTAGAATGAATTTCAAACAATACGAGTTTAACAAAGAATTATCGGTTTCATTTAGTATTCCTAAAAACTATAAAAAGAATTAATCGTTATTTTTAATGCTCGTTTGCTAACAACATAAATATGCAATGAGATATTCATTGCCATTTTGTAATACTAACCATAAGACTATGATGAGAGTAATTTTTTCGTTCGCCATTTTTTACTTTACCTCTATAACGGCATTTGCTCAAACAAGAGCAGAGCTTGAAAAACAGCGCCAGCAATTGAAGAAAGAGATAGAAGATGCACAAAAATTACTTGGTAATGTAAAGGCTGAAACAAAGCAAACCCTTACTACAATTAGTATTTACAACAACAAAGCCAATTTGCAAGAAAAGGTAATGAACAATATTTCCAAAGATTTAAACATTTTGGATAATAATATTTATGGGCTTCAAAGAGATTTAAATAAGTATGATAAACTGTTAGATACATTAAAACAGGAATATGCAAAAAGTATGGTATATGCTTATAAGAATAGAGGGAGTTATGAATTTTTGAATTTTATTTTTTCGGCAGATAATTTTAACGATGCTATAAAAAGAATAGCCTATTTAAAAAGTTATCGTACATACAGAGAAATGCAAGGGCAAAATATAATACGTACACAAGAATTGAGAAGAAATAAATTGGAAGATTTAGGTGTATCGAAGCAACATAAAAGTGTAGCCTTAGATGTGCAAGCAGAAGAATTAAAAAAAATTGAGGAGCAGAAAGCTGTACAAGCTAAAATTGCTGAACAATTAAAAAGAAAAGGAAGTGAATTGAACGCTAATATAGCTGCTAATGAAAAACGAGTAGCCAAAATAAATTCGGCAATAAAAGCTGCAATAGCTAAAGCTATAAAAGAAGAAAAAGAAAGAGCACGTTTAGCAAAAATTGCAGAAGATAAAAGAAGAGCAGACTTAGCTGCAGAAAAAACTAAACTAGAAAAAATAAGAAAAGCTGAAGAAGCAAAAAGTACAAAAGCAAATCCTACCTCTGGAAAAACTACTGAGCCAGTTGCTAAAACAACTGTAAAAGAACCAAGAGTGAAAGCTCCCAAAGAAATTATAATACCGGAAAGCAGGGATTTGAATTCGGAAAGCGTAGCCTTAAATGCTAGTTTTGAAAGAAACAAAGGAAATCTTCCTTGGCCAGTGGATAATGGGGGTGTATTAAATCATTATGGACCTATACATTTGCCAAGCGGATCAATACTTCAAAATAGTGCTGTTACAATTTCTGCATCCATTGGTACGCAAGTGAAAGCAGTATTTGATGGTGTAGTTATTCTAATTGTAGAAATTGATGATGGAAAATATTTAGTTACTATTAAGCATGGTAATTACTACACTTCATATAGCAACATCAATAGTATAACGGTAAAAAAAGATCAGGAAGTAAAAGCACATCAAACCATAGGAAAAGTGGCAACAAATTTTGATGGTATTGGTGTAGTAGATTTTCAATGTGCAAGAGAATTGACAGAGCTTAATCCTGAAAAATGGTTGCGTAGCAGATAAGAAATTCTTATAAAACTTTTTTATATAGTGATTCATATTGAGGCACTATATTTTCTATACCAAAACGTTGTGCTTGTTTTAAAGCATTCGCTTTAAATATTTGATATACATTTTCGTCTTTCAATATTTTAAGTGCATTTTTAGCCATGTCTTCCACATCGCCTATATTACTCATGTAGCCGCAATCTCCATCAATAATTATTTCGGGCAAGCCTCCTGCATTGGTAGAAATTACTGGTACTTCTGCTGCCATGGCTTCTAATGCTGCAAGCCCAAAACTTTCATATTCACTTGGCAATAAAAATAAATCTGCAATGGGTAGCAAATCTTCCATTTGCTCTTGCTTGCCCAAAAATTTTATATCGTCTTTATTTACAAATTCTCTAGTGGTGGCTTCAAGCTCTGGCCTTTCAGGACCATCGCCGATAAGAATTAATTTTGCAGGAATTTCTTTAGCTATTAATTGAAATGTTTTTATAACATCGCCTACACGTTTTACTTTTCTAAAATTAGATGCATGTACAATTATTCTTTCGCCATTTGGTGCTATTAATTTTTTAAAAGCGGTAATCGGTTTTTTGTGAAAACGTTTTACATCTACAAAATTGTAAATAACTTCTATGGGTTTATCAATATCAAAATTGCGATAGGTTTCTGCTTTTAAGTTTTCAGAAACAGCTGTAAGTATATCACTTTCTTCCATCGAAAAAGTTACTACAGGGCTGTATGTTTTATCTCTTCCAACAAGGGTAATATCTGTACCATGTAAAGTTGTTATAACAGGTATTTTTTTTCCTTGCTTGGCAAGAATTTGTTTTGCCATGTATGCTGCGGATGCATGTGGAATAGCGTAATGTACATGTAGCAAATCTACTTGGTGATTGTTTACAACATCTACCATGGTGCTTGCCAATGCAGTTTCGTAAGGTGGAAAATCGAACAATGGATAAGTAGGCACACGTACTTCGTGATAAAAAATATTAGCATGAAAACCGCCGAGCCTTACTGGTTGTTGGTAAGTAATAAAATGAATATTGTGGCCTTTGTTGGCAAGCGCTATTCCAAGCTCGGTGGCTAATACTCCGCTGCCCCCAAATGTGGGATAACAAACAATCGCTATGTTCATATATGATGATTCTAATTGCTTAAAAAAGAAATGCAATTTAATGATTAAAATTTGAGTTCGATTTAATTGCTATGTTTTTATGGTAAATGTTTAAGTTTGTAAGAATTAATTTTGCATTATGAAAAAATATTCTTTTTTATTGATATTACTTGGCTGTACATTTTTTTCTTTTGCGCAACATAAAACTTTTGTTGAAGATAGTACAACCATAAAAAAAATAGCCGACGAAGTAATGATAAATAGTACGGCTTATGAAAACTTACGGTTTTTATGTAAAAAAATTGGGGCAAGATTAAGTGGTAGTGAAAATGCAACCAAGGCTGTTTATGCTACAAAAAAAATGTTGATGGATGCAGGTGCAGATACTGTTTACCTGCAACCTTGCACGGTGCCGCACTGGGTTCGTGGAGCAAAAGAAGAAGGATCTTTTATGGCTGACGGAAAAAAGTTTCCACTCCATCTTACATCTATTGGTAATACAGAAGGCAGCAATGGAAAAATGTTGAAAGCAGAAATTGTGGAAGTGAAAACAATGAATGAATTGCACAAACTTGGCAATGCAGTAAAAGGTAAAATAGTATTTTTTAATATTGCCATGAATCCAACTTACCTCAGAACTTTTCGAGCATATGGAGAAGCGGGAATAGGGCGTAGAAGCGGACCTACACAAGCTGCAAAGTATGGAGCCATAGGTGTATTAGTGCGGTCACTAGCAAGCAATGCAGACGACCACCCACATACTGGCGCTACTTGGTACAACGATTCTTTTCCTAAAATACCAGCCGTTGCTATTAGTACAAACGATGCAAATGCAATTAGCAAATTGATACAATCGGGGAAAAAAGTAAACGGAGGGTTTAAAAATAATTGCAAAATGCTTGACCCTGTTGGCTCTTTTAATGTAATTGGCGAAATGAAGGGTACAGAATTTCCTGATGAAATAATAACTGTTGGTGGACATTTGGATAGTTGGGATTTGGCCGAAGGCGCACAGGATGATGGAACGGGAATTGTACAAAGTATAGAAGTGATAAGAGGGTTGAAACAAGCAGGTATAAAACCAAAAAGAACAATACGTGCTGTAATGTTTATGAATGAAGAAAATGGTGGCGGTGGAGCTAAGGCTTATTTTGCAGAAGCAAAAAATAAAAAAGAGAACCATATATTTGCACTGGAAAGCGATGCGGGTGGGTTTACGCCAAGAGGATTTACGATGGATATGAGTGAAGTTAGAAAAACAAAAATAAGATCGTGGGCGGTATTGTTTACTAATTATGGGGTGTATGATTTTACCGAAACTGGCAGCGGCTCCGATATTGAATTACTGGATAAAGTGGGCGCAGGCTTAGCAGAATTATTGCCCGATAGCCAACGTTATTTTGATTTGCACCATGCAGAAACAGATGTGTTTGAAAGTGTAAGTAAAAGAGAATTGGATTTGGGTGCCGTGAATATGGCGGCGCTGGTGTGGATGGTGAGTGAGTATGGGCTTTAGATTTTAGACATATGATTTTAGATGTAAGATTACTTTTAAGTCAATCATAATTAGTATTTTTAAACTATTCAATAAATAAAATATGGCAGAACAAAACCCAATAAAAGAAACAAGCAAAGAAACAACTGCAACAGTTGTTAAGAAAAAAGGAGGATGCGGTAAATATGTAGCATTATTTTTAGTAGTATTACTTTTAGTAGGGGGTACAATTTTTTGGTGGAAATATTATTACACTTATAGTGATGGTTCTCGTTCGGGCATGTTGCAAAAATTATCGCATAAAGGAAATTTATTTAAAACGTATGAAGGTGAATTAGTGCTAAGTAGTGTGGCATCTACAGCAAACGTAGCTTTGGCTTCGGAGAAATTTTATTTTTCTGTAGCAAGCGATAGCGTAGCAAAAAAGATGATGCTGTTTGAAGGCAAAAGAGTACGCTTACATTACGAACAAAAGAAAGGCACATTGCCTTGGCGTGGAGATAGTGAATATATTGTAGATGCTGTTCAAGAAGAACAATAGTTTTAATTTCCTGCAAACAATAAAAATATTGCCGGTTGCTTATGAAGCTCCGGCATTTTCTTTTTCCACTCGGCAATGGATTGTGTTTTTATATTTTCGTTTGTAGCGGTAATATTTACTGCTACGCATAGCATGGTTTTATCTGCGCAAGCTTTTGAGAGCGATTCCATTAATGGATTATTTCTATATGGCGTTTCTATAAATATTTTTGTGCTGTTGTTTTTTTGAGAGGATAATTCCAACTCTTTTATTTTTTTAATTCTTTCACCATTGTCTATGGGTAAGTAACCAACAAATTCAAACTGCTGCCCGTTCATACCGCTTGCCATAAGTGCTAGTAAAATAGAACTAGGGCCTACCAAAGGTTTGATGCTACAATGTAGTTTTTGTGCAGCAGCAATCAATATTTGCCCTGGGTCTGCAATGCCCGGGCAGCCTGCTTCGCTAATAATGGCAATGGTTTTTTCTTCTTTTATTTTTTGTGTAAATTGTTGTAACTGTTCTGCCTCGGCTTTGTGTATGGCAAACCATTCGTAATCGTCTATCACAATTGTTTTGTCCATCATTTTTAAAAAACGCCTTGCTGTTCTTTCGTTTTCTGCAAAAATAACTTGGCATTTTTTTACAGTTTCTAAAACGTAAAATGGAATTGTTTCAGAAGCATCTTCTGCAAGTACGCAGGGTATCAAATAAATTGTAGCCATAATAATTTTAATAAATAACTTGTTTTTCTCTTGCCTTGTGTAAGCTAAGCGTAGCTGCTACTACAGCGTATGAGGGTGCAAGTAGCCAGCCAAATATTGGTAGCAAATGCATCACATAAAATACCAATCCATTGCCAATGGCTAAGCCCTTATGGTTGCCAATAAATGCAATGCTTTGTGAGGTAGAAAGTTTGTTACGCTCACTACTATAATCCAACATAGAAAAACCAAAATAATAACACTCGGTAAGTAATGCAATAAGTGGTGCTATCCATCCTACAACTGGTATAAAAGATAAAATTAAAATGCTGAGTACATAAACGGTTTGCCACAATAAATTTCTTAATGCTATTCGTATGCCTCGTACAATATCTTTAAAAAATTGGGGAAAACTAAATGGAAATTCTTTACCTATTAAAATACTTTCAGTTTTTTCGCTGAGGTATGCAAATACTGGCGAGCCAATAATGAGAAATACAAACTTAAACAGCGAAAAATAAAATAGAAAAAGAATAATGATAATAAAAAATTGCCCCATTATTACCAACCAGTTTAGCCAGCTTTCGTGCTTACTATCTAGCCAAGCTTTTAACCCCGATTTTTGTAAGATAAATGATGTGGCTTCGGAGCTTGTTTTGCCAAAAAAATAAATACCTACAATAAATAAAATACAATAAATAATACCTGGCACAATTATCCATTTCCATAAGCGATGTTTTTTTATAAAACGATGCGCTTCAAAAAAAGATTGAATAGATATGATTATTTCTTTTAGCATTTTAATATAAGTAGGGGTTTATATTGCTTTAAAGATACAAATCTGAAAATTAAACTTCAACATAAATATATTTACCAGTTCTTTAAATTATAAAAGTTGTCAGCCTGAGCTTGTCGAGGCGGGTTTCATTAAGTGCATCGGGTCGACAAGCTCACCCTGACATTATTCTTATTTGGGTTGCTATTTATTTATAAGTGTTTCAGAAATGCTGTTGTTATAGATGAATGGTAGATGAAAGAAGAAATAATAATGCATAATCTATTGCATAATAAAAGATGAATAATGGTATGCCGATGAAGTGAGTGACACAACGATGATGCCCATAGCTCCTTAGTTCATAAACAAAAAAAAATCGCCAAAAGGCGAATGTTTTTTAAAAAATATTTTTCAAATCAATTCTAAAACTTCGGACAAGGAATACCTTTTACTTCAGATTTGCGTTTTATATAAATTAAAGAAAATTCAGAACCACCTCGGCTTGCAGTAGCAGATTTAAGGCTGCTAATATTTACATCGTAACTAGCACCAATTCTTAAACCATTTACTTCGAGCCCAATGTATGGAATTACAGCATCGTTTAAACGAATCCAAGAGCCAATAAAAATATTGCTTGGGTTTACTTCGTCGCCATTTACATTGTATGCCAATGCACCACCAAGCGAGGTTTCGCTTGCTTTGGCTTGTATTTGATGTATTACAGAGCCATTAAAACTAAGCACATCGGTTATAGGAAGTGTACCACCTGCGTGTACAGTAATTCTACTTGCTAGTTGATAATTTGCATCTTTAAAACCAACTTTTGGTCGGTTTACATGATATATAGATACACCAGCATAATAATTATTGTTGCCATTACTAGAGCCGGAATATAAAACACCAGCGTTCATATCAAAGTAATTTTGGTTAGTACCATTTTGCAAAAATTCTCTGCCAGACTCATTTGTAAAACCATTTTGTGCTAGCATGGTTTCGTAAGTTAATTTGCTTTGGTCTAAAACCAAACTGCTATATGTGCCTTGAAACCCTGCGCCTATTGTGTTGTAGCCATCTTCATCCAACGCTTTGTGGTATGATAAAGAAACAGAGCCATAATTTAATTTTAATT
>JAYSOC010000225.1:0-11699 GCA_043723285.1 Ferruginibacter sp.
CTGTGCTTTAGGGTCGGGCAGTTTACCAACCAGTATATCCCTGCAATCATCAATTCTTTTTTTTGTGGCTGTATCTAGCATAATTTATTTTAAGCAGCAAACTGCTCAAGTTTTATATAATCTTTAATGTACATCGGAATCACTTCCCTGTATTTGGCTGCTACTTCTTTAAACTGTTCAATCGTAAGTGTAGGATTTGTTTGCAAGGCATGAAAATCTTTTGCCTCAATAATGGTACGAATATTTTGATCCACAATATAGGCCTTAAAGAAATATTTTAAAGCACGTAGGTTTACGTCTTCTTCCGGCGGATAAATGGAAATGAATTTATCAAACTCTTCTTCCAGCAATTCATCTTTAGATTTAAATTTTGGGATGATGCCAAATATTTTTTCTACCACTTCTCTAATAGAAGTTTTGCGGTCTATTCCTGCTGCCTTTCGCAAATTTTCGAGGCTAAAATAATTCTCTGGGTTATTAAATATTTCCTGCTGTATATGAGAAGCTATATGTTCCCAATCGCCCAGCTCAACATGCTTTTTAATAACAGCATCCATGTTTATGCGGTTTTCAAACCTCATAAACAATTCCCGATCTACACGCATACCTTCTATTCCAATATGTTCTTCCCGTACCATTGATAAAGGATCATCCCTAGTACTATCATACCTGTCAATATCAAGTCCATCATTGTCGCTAGTTCCATTTCCTTCTTTTGATTTAGGCAATTCTAATTTTTCATCGTAATTAAATTCCTGTTCAAAATATTCGCAGTTTGCAAAAAAGTCAAAGAGTTTAAAAACCGTTTTTTCTTTTTGAGTAGTTTCTTCTTCGCCCAATTCATTTTTTTGTTTGTACTCAAAAGTTTCCTTTCTTGTTCCCCTACCTTTTATTTGTACAAAATCTGATGGGCTAAAAATGGGGCGCATCATACAAATATTAAGCAAGTCAGGGCAATCATAACCCGTGGTCATCATGCCTACTGTAACACAAATCCTTGTTTTGGAAGATTTATAACCTTCCAACCAAGTTGTTTTTCCATTAAGATTATTATTGGTAAAATTAATGGTCATTTGTTGTGCATTACCTACCTGTGATGTAACCTGAACTGCAAAATCAGAATTGTATTTGTCAGGATAAATCTGATCCGCAAACTCATTCAATATCTCTGTTATTTTTCTTGCATGATTTTGGCTTACTGCAAAAATGATGGTTTTACCAATCTCTCCTGTAATAGGGTCTGTTAATGCATTTTCAAGAAATGTTTTACAAAATACACGGTTTGTTTTATTGGAGAAAAATTTTTTTTCAAAATCACGGGAAACAAATGTTTCTGTTACTTCAGCCTCTTCTGTTTTTATAATAACTGCGTATCCTTCATACGATAATAATTGAGTTGTAATTTCTGTACGTGCATCTAACACCCAAGGGTTAATTAAGAATCCCTCTTTTACTCCGTCAAGCAGGGAATACCGAAAAGTAGGGTAGCCACTGTCGCATCCAAATGTGGTGTAGGTATCTCTCAACATACGCCTTTCTATTTCTCTTGGGTCGTTTTCTTTTACGGCATCAATATCTACCGCTTTAAGATAATCTTTTGGTGTTGCAGTAAGGCCTAATTTGTATCCATTAAAATATTCAAATACCGCTCTTGCGTTACCAGAAATAGAACGATGCGACTCATCAGAAATAATTAAATCAAAATCTGTTGGTGAAAAAGCAGACATGTATCTGTTGTTGGACATGAGTGATTGAATGGTAGTAACTACAATGTCAGCCTTGCGCCAATCATTCTTGCTTTCTTTGTAAATAATAGTTTTAAAATCGGGTTTTAAATACTTTACAAATGCTTTCCATGCTTGATCTTCAAGTTCAAGTCTATCAACCAAAAACAAAACTCTTCTTGCATTTTCTGTTCTCAAAAATAACCTGATAACAGCTGCCGAAGTAAGTGTTTTACCTGTGCCTGTAGCCATTTCAAAAAGAAATCTATCTTTTCCTGTTTTAGCTGCACTTTGTAAATGTTGAATAGCCATTAGCTGATACTGTCTTAAAAACTTAAGTCCGTTTGTCCAAATAAAGTCCTTGCTTTTATTTACAGTTCCATTCCATCCAGGTTTAAGTGCATAGTCGGCCATTTGAACTTGAACGATATAATCAACATCAACCACTTCTTTAAATAATGCCTCCCTATCTGGATTCCAATTTTTTATAGCGCCAATTTCCTGTGCCGAAGGAAATTTAAATATGGGCTTTGGATTACCTCTTTTTAAATTCCATAAGTAATGAACAATTCCATTTGATAAGATAATAAACTGAGCACCTACTGAACTGGCATATTTTCTTGACTGTTCTTTTGCGGTTAGTGGATGAATGCTTTCTTTTTTAGCCTCCAATACACAAAAGGGCTTATTGTTATTATCCAATAGTAAAAAGTCAAGCGAGCCGGATGTTGTTTTTTCGAAATCATTACCCCATGCATCAATTTCCTGTTGTGTAATTTTTACGTAGTTTTCAAGTAATATGTTTGCAGAGCCTTCTTCGCTATCAAAGAAGCGCCAACCTGCTTCTTCAAGCAATTTGTTTATTATGATTCGGGCTTGGGCTTCTTTGCTCATTTAAAGGTTGTATCTCAATTGTCGAATATATGAAAAGATAACCTTACTTATCTTCTTTGCAATAAAATAAATAAAACGGTTAAAGGCAAAGATAACACACTATAGAAATGATGCGATGGCTTTGTGTGTTGGCTTTCTAACGCATAAGGCGGTACAAGTTGTGGGGCAAGTTATAAGAAATAGTTTTGCTCGTCTTGGAGTTTGTCTTCACTTAACAACAGCTTATCGTGAACTTTACACCGTACTTTTAAAAGATATTTTTCTCATTTTTTTTGTAACTACATTCAATTATTCAGTTTTATCGGAGCCAATACGTTCAATAAATCCTTGTTTTTCAATCCCTATAGTATTTACAGTGAACTTTATACTATACTTTACACCATACTTTATACCATACTTTATACCATACTTTACACCGTACTTTTAAAAGCTATTTTTAATTTCTATTATCATTTTTTTCTGTTAGTAAATTCCAATGCTCATTTTTTTAGAGCCAATTAGCTCAATAAATTCTTGTTTTTGAATGGTTATAGTATTTACTGTATACTTTACTGTATACTTTATTGTATACTTTATTGTATACTTTGTACCATACTTTTAATAGATATTTTAATCTTGTTTGTTAGTTAATAGATTCCAATATCCATTTTTTCTAGAGCCAATTCGTTCAATAAATCCTTGTTGCTTCAATTTTGCTATTTGTTTTTCAATCGCCACTTTGGTTATATCTAATTTTTCTGCCATTTCTACACTCGTAATATTTTTATCTTCAGTAATTAATTGGATAATTTTCTGGGCAGTTTTCTGGGCAGTTTTAGGCGTAGTCTTCTCAGAAGCACTAAACGTACGCTGCAAAATAACAGTAAAAATGCCCTCTTTTTGAAAAACTGGTTCAGGTAAATTAGCATCCTTCATCAATTGCTGAATACGACCAATACCAGAGCCAACTTGTTCCACCAAATGCATACGGGCAAATAGCCCAAAAACGAGCGGATTACGGGAATGGCTGCGTTTGCCAAATTCAGCTTCGGGTATGGCACTTACCAATCCGCCAGGGTTGCTTATTTCAACCCTGTTATCAAACACTTCAATGTTGATGACAGCACCTTTATCGTAATAATCTCTATGGGTAAGTGCATTTATAATAACTTCTTTAAAAATGGTTTGGGGTATTTCCCAAATTTCTTTTCTTGGTCCTGAGCCTTGCCCTTCAATGTCGTAACGTATGTTAAGTTTTCCTCTTAGCCATTGCAAGGCTTGTTGGTATTGATGGTAGAGATTACCACCAAAAATTTTATCATCAATAATATATCGTTTATCGGTACCATTAAATGCAATACAACGTACAATTGCTTTATCAATTAACAACTCTGGCTGTTTGGCAAAAAACAATACCGCACCATTTTTAAATACTTGGTCCGCATGATACAATTTTAAACTTTTAAAAATTTGCTCATCAGCAACGGCGGCACTAATATTTGCATCGTTTTTAAAAATGGGTAAAAAGCCATTGTCTAACATAGTAGCTGTAGAAAAAAGAGGACAAGGAACTTCATCAAAATAAATTTTTTCAGCCTGTTGAAAAAAGTCTCTCATTTGTTCGGCAGTAGTTAATTTTTGCGTATTGGGGCCAATACGAACATAAATAGCTCCTGATAAAACGTATGGTTTATTGGGCCCAGAAGGAACTTCAATAACTCCAATGGTTTTGCCATCTACATCAATAAGTACAAGCGAACAAGATAAATGAGGCGTTATTTCATTAAGGCTATTTTGTATGGCAGAGCGTTTCGCATTATCAATATTCACACCTTTTATTTCATTAGCATCATTTACTCCAATTAACAAAACACCACCTGCTGCATTTGCAAATGCACAAATTTCTTCTGTAAGTTCTTTTACTTTGGGTGGTACCGAAATTTTAAACTCAGCATTGTACCCTTCGCCAGATGCTACTAGTAGTTTTATATCGTCCGCAGTTATCATATTGTTGCATTAAAATTTTCTCAATTAGTTTTTGCAGATAAAACTTTTGCCTCTAAAGATATAAATTTTAAAATTAGTAAGGGAAGGTGCAAAGCCTTTTTAACCAAGATATAAATTCAAATTAATCTGTAACATAATATAATCTTTTCCCCATCGAATAATTTTATTTAAACCAATTTCTCCTCCATCGCTCTTTTCCACACCAAAAATCCATTTTTAATATTGCTATAATCATTCATAATCTTACTAAAATTATCATATTTTCAATGTCTTACAACATGACTATCACATGCATATCACATGCCTATCACATTGCATAAGCATTACCTCTGCATGGTGTACATCATGCATATCGCATACCTATCTTATGATGAAAGACAGGACTTTTTAATGTCTAATACTGATTTTATCATTCAAATTTCAACTCCATCTAAACCCCTCCCCAATTCCTCCCTAAACTTTTCGCACATTAACCTACATTATTTCCAAAGTTTTCAATAGCTCCCCAATAGCTCCACAATAAATCCATAACCATTAAAAAATTAGTATCAAAATGAAAGATGGAAAATATATTTTCTAATCATTTGATTATCAATTATATTTGAATCTAAATCAGAAACAAAAAATACAAAAAGTGGAAAATACAATCACAACAATACAAAATACAACCATGTTTTGCAAAACGATACCCAATATTACCAACAGAGGAAACTGAGTTTTTAGCCGCATATATATTTGCGCTATCAATATTAAAACATGGCAGCAAAAATTATAAAGCTTAGTAAAAAAGTAGAACCAACAGGATGTATAATCGAAAGAATTCCATTGGCAATTTGTAGAGAAATTTTAAATGCAGATGGTAATAATTTTTCGGATGAAGAGATAATTATTGCAAGAGATTTTTTATACCAGATGGCAGAATTAAATCATTTGTGTTTTATTAATTACAAACAAGCATTAACCGAAACAAGGATTATAGTAATAGATAAATACTTAAACAATGAAACGCAAAGCAATTCTATACCTGCGAGTAAGCACCGACGAGCAAGCTGAAAAAGGTTACAGCCTTCGCCACCAAGAAGAAACAGCCACGAAATATTGTGCATCACAAAATATTGAAGTCGTAGGTACATACATAGACGACCATTCTGCAAAAACATTTGAACGACCTGAGTTTCAAAAATTATTGTTTCTGCTAAAAACGAAAAAACTTTCTACAGATTTATTGCTGTTCACAAAGTGGGATAGATTCTCCCGTAATGCAGCCGATGCTTATGGCATGATTTCGCAATTGAATAAATTAGGCATAGAACCGCAAGCCATAGAACAACCACTTGACCTTGCAGTTCCTGAAAACAAAATAATGCTTGCCATTTATTTAGCGGCACCAGAAGTAGAAAATGATAGAAGAGCATTAAATGTTATTGGCGGAATGCGCAGAGCAAAAAAAGAAGGAAGATGGGTTGCAATGGCTCCCGTTGGTTATAAAAATGCAAGAAGCGAAACCAATCGTCCCATAATTATACCAAGCAAAGATGCACCAATGATAAAATGGGCTTTTGAAGAATTGGTAAAAGGTATTTATGATATTGAAGAGCTAAGAAAATCTTGCAATAAGAAAGGGGTAAAATGTAGTAGGTCTAATTTTTGGACACTTGTAAGAAATCCTGTTTACTGCGGTAAAATATTTATACCTGCTTATAAAAAAGAAGAAGCCGTTTTTGTAAAAGGAAGTCATGAGCCAATCATAAGCGAAGAATTATTTTATGATGTACAAGATGTATTAAATGGAAAACGAAAAAGACATACGGTAAAAAATACACAAAAAGATGAATTACCACTAAGAGGATTATTGGAATGTAGTAAATGCGGAGGCAAACTTACAGGCAGCGCATCCAAGGGAGTTGGCGGCAGGTATTTTTATTATCATTGTCAGCCCGGTTGTAAAGAAAGATTTAGTGCTATAAAAGCAAACAAAATTTTTGAAGAAGAAATGCTTTCGCTTACGCCAACCAAACAAGCCATGTTATTATTTGAGAAAATTATAAAACAACATAACGTATCTAACGCAAAAGATAATAGCAAAGCAAATAAAGAAATAGAAAACGAAATGGAGAAGAACACAACCCGAATAAACAATGCCCAACAACTCATGCTAGATGGTGAAATGGGAATGAAAGATTACAAAGAAGTAAAGGAACGATATGAGAAAGCAAATAGGAGTTTACGAAGCAAAAAAAGCGGAGAGGCTATTGTAGAATCGATATACAAAGATTATGTAAATTTTGGCATGTCTTTTCTCCCAAACCTAAGCAGTCATTATGTTTCCGCTGAAACATCCTTAAAACAAAAAATAATTAGTTCGATATTCCCTGAAAATTTAATTTTTGAAGAAAAAAATTATCGAACTAATTCTATCAACCCTGCCATTTCCATAATATGCAGTGCAGACAAGACTTTCAGAAATAAAAAAACAGGAATCTCTCGTCAAATTTTGAAAGATTCCTGTCAGGTGGTCCCGCCAAGAATCGAACTTGGATCTAAAGTTTAGGAAACTTCTATTCTATCCATTGAACTACGGGACCAATACATTTTAGGAACGCAAAAATAAGGATTTCCAAAAACTTAACTCAATATTCATCAATCATCATTCATAATCCATAATTCATAAATCCCCGTTATCTTTGCGCACCAAATTTTTTTAGTATGAAATGGATGAATACCGTTATTAAATATCGCCTTTTGCTGGGATTTATTTTTCTTGCAGCAGCTATTTTTGTAAATTATCAAACGAGTTTTTGGCCATCTTTTATATTGTATCTTATTGCGGTGGTGCTTATTGCAGGGCATTTTTTGTTTGGCCCCATGCGCCTCATACAAGCACATATGGAAGAAGGCGATATGGAAGGCGCAAAAAAAGTGGTGAATTCAATTATTTTTCCGCAGTTGCTTATAAAGCCAATGCGTTCTGTTTTTCATACCATAAAAGGAAATTTGGCCATGGTAGATCAAGATTATGATACAGCAGAAGTACACATGAAAAAAAGTATAGAACTTGGTGGAGGAGCACTTACCAAACAAGCCGAAGGGCCAAATAAATTGCAACTCGGTATGTTATCTATGCAAAAAGGAAAATCGAAAGAAGCCGAAGCATACATACGCCAAGCCATACGTGCAGGCTTACCCGACAAAGAAAATAATGCAGCAGCTTATTTGCAATTGTGCTCTATAATGATGAACAAAAAAGAATACAGAGCCGCCAAAGAATATTTTAGGAAAGCAAAAGGCTTTAAACCTACTACGCCACAAATTGTAGATCAAATAAAGCAAATTGAAAAGTACATAGGAAGAATGCCTGGGTAATTTTCATAATTAGCTAATTCGATAATTTGCTAATGTTTAACTCGAGGGCTTAAATTTATTACAATCATTTTAATAAGTTATACCAATAAATTCTTCGAATTTTATTTTTTGGTTACGAGCTGAAAAGCCCTGATATGGCTTGATTGGCGACGCTCCGTTCAAATTCGGTTTTTCAATTTAGCTT
Organism: Ferruginibacter sp.; assembly: GCA_043723285.1. Taxonomy (GTDB): domain Bacteria; phylum Bacteroidota; class Bacteroidia; order Chitinophagales; family Chitinophagaceae; genus Ferruginibacter. The sequence goes on from JAYSOC010000225.1 coordinate 8,152, forward strand.
TTATTATGCAATTTGCCCACCACATTGTTTAAAAAAAAATGTTGGCATAATTAAAAGTCATTGCATAGAAAGCAATCTTAAATCAAAAATCTTACATCTACAATCTGCTAAAATATCTCTTCCACTTTTTTAAACCTATAATCAAAAATTTCTTTCAGCTGAGCTTTTACAAAAATGGTATTAGCAATATCTCCCAAAAACCAAAACGGTAATTTGTAATGCACTAGGTCGGTCATTTCTACACCGCCCTCTACTACTTTAAAATGATGTTGGTGATGCCACATTGTATATGGGCCAAAACGTTGCTCATCTACAAAAAATTTATGATGTTCCACATGTGTAATCTCCGTCATCCAATAAAGTGGAATACCAAGCACAGGATGTACTTTATATTCTATCACTTGCCCTGCATACATTTTACCAAGGTCTTTTGTAAGGGTTTTAAATTTTAATTTGTCAGGTGTAATGGTAGAAAGGTTGTTTGGATTACTAAAAAACTCCCAAGCCTTCTCCATCGTTATTGGTAGAAATTGTACAGTTTTCAGGTTATAAACTTTGCTCATTATTTTTTTATTGTTTCCAATCTACGGTAAATTGGTAAAGTAAGATGTATAATTTTCCCGAAGAAAAAAAATCAATTCAGTTCTGATACATTTTCTGGCAATGTTTTACTTTCGTAGCCGCACGATTGGCATTTGTAAATATTTTCTGCTGCAATTGGATAATTTGTAAACATCCAAGTAAAGAGTTTGGTAATAAAATTCAAAGTCGTAGGTACACTTTCCAATATAATTTCATTTAGTCCACAATCGGGACATACGGCAGCTTTCATAAATTCATCATGAAACTGTTTTAATAATACAGTTGCTTTTTCCACTTGTCTGTCATCCACGGCTAATTTTATACCGCCAATCACATTGCCAAAAAATGGGTTTAAAGTGGAAGTATATTCATCTTTTAAATAACAAACAATACCCTCGTTTTGTAATCTGGTAAGAATAATATTTGCAGAAAAATAATTGTCGAATGTTTGTAGGGTGGTTGTTTCCATAATTAAAGATACAGTTTCAACTTTCAACTTCGCAATAATTTTATAACTACTATTATTGTTTGCTACAGTAAGGTAGAATCACTTCTTAAACATCTTATCAATGAAATTTAAAGATCTTTTTCTAGCCTCTTCAATACTTATTCCTCTCTCCCAATCTTTTTCAAATTTGGTTTTTTCTTTTACACCTAGTTGCGCAAGCATGGGCGCAACAAATTCCTTATGCTTTTTTACATCTATTGTAATGTGTGTAATTTCTCCTTTTGTATTTTTTTGAGTAGCTACTCCGGCAATGCGTGGCATAAAATTATTTTTGTATTAGCAAGTTAGTATTTTTATTGTTTATACCCACTAATGGCCCTAATTTTACGACTAAAAAGAATACGCTATTATTTTATTAAAGCGTTATTTTAGCGAACTGAAAGCTCAACTTTTTTTCCTAGCCCAAACTCGAGAAGCCTGTATAAAGTTGAAAGCTGAATATCAGTATGCCCATTTTCGATTCTAGAAATAAAACTTTTCTTAGAGCCAATTCTATCTGCAAGTTGCTCTTGTGTAAGCTTTGCTATCTTTCTTTCATCTTTTATTACCTCACCAATTAAAAATGCTTTGGCTTTTATTTCAAACTCGGTTCGCTTTTGGGTGCCACGTTTGCCATATTGCTTTTCTAAGTGCTCTTCAAAAGTTGTTATATTATTTTTTTTCGTTGCCATAATAATATTATTTATTATCAAAATATTCTTTCATTAATTTATTGGCCATTTCAATTTCTTGCTTTGGTGTTTTTTGGGTCTTTTTTTGAAAGCCAATAAACAAAACAACAATCTTTCCTTTATCAAAGCAGCAAAAAATTCTAAAAATATTAGTGCCTACTTCAACCCTAATTTCATAGAGTCCTTTTTCAGTTTCTATGTGCTTTAAAAACTTCTCGGGTACTCGGTCAGCATGTGTAAGTACAAAAAGCACATAATCAATTTTTTCTTTTGTTTTTAATGTTTGTGCATCAAAAAACGCTTGAAAATAGTGTTTGTAAAATACAAGTTCTCTTATTTGTTCCATACTTACTTGTTCTAGGCAAAGTTAACTTAAAATGGAACATTGGCAAAATGTTTTATTTTTGTTTAGCCACGAGTTACACCAATGTTCACGAATAAAATGCATAATCTATTGCATAATAAAAGTTGAAAAAAGATAAAATGCTGAAGAGCTGCGGTGGATGGAGCGATGTACGTATATGTATGCATGCGCCAAAGGCGAATATGCATACATATACGTACGGAACAGCGAAGGAGACCGAATAAATGTTGCCACATGCTTTTTGACGAGAGCACAAAAAAATATTGCACAAAAAATCCGCAAAACAATTACGATTTGCGGATTTTAAAAATGTGTCAGACACTTGGTAACTGTCTAATACATTTTTAGCAATATTCTTAGGTGTCAGACACAACCTACATTTTAATTATTCAACATCAACGGCATTACCAACATCAACAATTCTTCGTTTGGCTCTTGCTCGCTTGGTTTTATAATACCTGCTTTTGTAGCAGTGCTAAGCTCCATATTTATATCGGCAGTTTCTGCACCGTTTAGCATTTCTATTAAAAATTTTGCGTTAAATGCAATGGCTAAATCTTCGCCATCGTAGGTGCACGACATGCGTTCGTTTCCTTCAAAACTAAAATCCACATCTTGACTTGCCAACTGCAACTCATTGCCGCTAATGCTAAGCGCCACTTGGTTTGTACTCTTGTTACTAAATACACTTACTCTACGAAGTGCACCTTGAAAATCGCTACGATTTACTGAAAGTACATACGGATTATCGGTTGGTATTACTACTTTATAATCTGGAAAACGGGCATCTATCAAACGACAAACCAACTCTGTACCACCATGCTTTACAAACAAATGATTGCTATTGTAAGAAAGTGTAAGTTCATCTTCATTATCCGGCAATGCAGATTTTAAAAGGTTCAATGGTTTTTTTGGAACAATGAAGGTATCTTTTTGTGGACAGCTAACATCGGTACGAGTATATTTTACCAAACGATGTGCATCGGTAGCTACAAAACTTATTCCCGTATTATCTAGCTCAAAAAATACACCTGTCATGGCAGGGCGGAGGTCATCGCTACTTACAGCAAAAATTGTTTTGTTGATGGCCGTTACCAATCCTGTTGAGGTCATGGTAAAACTGTTGGCATCATCGGCTGCTGGTTCTTTCGGAAAGTTATCAGGGTTTTCGCCCATTACTTTATACTTACCGTTATCGCTGGTAAGCTCTACGCCAAAGTTTTTATCTATATTAAATGTGAGCGGTTGCTCTGGAATATTTTTTAGAGAATCCAACAAAATTTTTGCTGGTATGCAAATTCTACCGCTTTCTTTGGCTTCAATATCCAAATGTATTTTCATAACGGTTTCCAAATCGGTAGCCGTTACGGTTAGTTTGCCTTTGTCTATTTCAAACAAAAAATCTTCTAAAATGGGCAAAACG
>JAYSOC010000226.1:0-1821 GCA_043723285.1 Ferruginibacter sp.
GTAAAAATAGAAATAGATGGCGGTGTTACTTTACAAAATGCTAAAGCCATTGTAGATGCTGGTGCGCATGTACTCGTAGCGGGCAATACCGTTTTTAAAGCCGCTGATCCTTTAGATATGATTGCAAAATTGAAAAATATTTAGTTTTATTTTTTGGTGCGGTGAGCGGAAGAAACTTTGTTGAACATTTGTACGGGCTATCCGTTACAATCTTTTTTTTCGTTCCTCAAAAAAAGGATTTCCACTTCTATCCCGCCGCTGGTTGGGCGATAAATCTTTTTTCAGCTTTTATTATCAAATAGATTATGCATTAGATTATGTAATAAATATCCATTGATATTAAACCCATTTAAAAAATTGAAAACGCTATTTATGAAAATATTATTTCCATCATTCATTCTACTAACCCTTTTAAATTCTTCTTGCCACACAAACGAAAAAAAAGTGAACACCTATGATAACCTAAAAAAAGATTTAAAAGGAAAGGAGCTAGAAAAAATAGTTGCTCATGCAGATTCTGATGAATTTGAAGCTGAAGTAAACAATGGCGGACTCAATCAATATTTTTTCAATTCGTCGGGACAAAATTGTTTTGAGACTTTACGGTATTTTAAAAAAACTGGCAATACAAAAAATGCAGTAATTCTTGAAAAAGCCATTAACTTAATAAACCCCAAAAAACATACGGAAGAAGAGTTGATAGAAAATCTTAGAAAAAGAGTTGTAGACGAATTGGAAGATTCAGTTATAAATTCTAAATTAGAAGAACTAGATAATGAATTTTATAAATAAAGTATAGGATAAACCATATGAACAAAACAACTTTCTCCCCCATTATTGCAGGTACAATGACATGGGGCATTTGGGGCAAAAATTACAACAGCAATCAAATGGTAGAGCTGATGCATTGCTGTATAGAAAATAATATTACCAGTTTTGACCATGCCGATATTTATGGAGATTATACCACCGAAGCTTCATTTGGTAAAGCTTTGGGAGAAAGCAACATTGATAGGCAAAAAATACAACTCATTTCTAAGTGTGGTATTCAAATGCTAAATGAAGAAAGAAAAAATGCTGTGAAGCATTATAATTATTCCAAAGATTACATCATTTGGTCGGTAGAGCAATCATTAAAAAATTTACAAACAGATTATTTAGACTTGCTTTTGCTACACAGGCCTAGCCCACTCATGCATGCTACCGAAATTGCAGAAGCTATTGAAAAACTAAAAAGCAGAGGCAAAATTTTAGACTTTGGCGTTTCAAATTTTACGCCAGAGCAAACAGATTTGATACAAACAAAAATAAATATTAGTTACAACCAAATTGAATTTTCTATTACGCAATACAAAGCCTTGCTCAATGGAAGTTTAGACCATATGCAAACCAACAATATTATACCCATGGCATGGGCGCCAATGGGAAATATTTTTAAAAAAGATGATGTACATACAGACCGCATAAAAAAGCTAGCTACAACTTTTTCTAAAAAATACAATGTACCATTAGATGTAATTTTACTTGCATGGATTTTAAGACACCCAGCCAATATTTTACCAGTATGTGGTACAGCAGATACATCTAGAATAGCCAATTTGATGAAAGCAACAGCAATAGAAATGGAATTACAAGATTGGTTTGCTCTTTTAACAGAAAGTAGTGGTGTTGCAGTTCCATGAGGTTTATTTTTTAGAAATTAATCTAATGCATCATCTATTGCACAATCTATTGCATCTACAAAGTTGAGAAAAGATATGTTGATGAAAGGCTGCGGGATTGCAGTGGAAATCCTTTTGCGAGGCACGAGCAAAAGATTGC